>DASYVT010000013.1 GCA_035936835.1 Candidatus Methylomirabilota bacterium
GGCCGAGCTGTGGGCGGGGCTCTCACCCGCCCCCGCGCTCCGGCTCGCGATCGCCGCCGGAGGCCTCGGCCAGGTGGCGGGCACGCTGCTCTTCGTCCTGAACATGTGGCGCCGCGTCCGCATGCCCCCCGCCGCAGCCCAGCACTGATCCCCGCCGCTTGTCCATTGCTTCACCACCTATGATCCCCGTCATAGGCGCCTCCAGCGCCGTGGAGTAACCTTCCTCGCAAGGAGGAAGAACACCATGGCTCACGAATGCAGCTGCCACGCTCATTCGCCCGCGACGGCTCACGCCGCGGGGGCGCCCATCACCGCCGATCTCACGGTCGGTGACGTCGCCCCCCACGACGCAGGGGCGCTCGACATCATGAAGGAGATGGGAATCAATCACTGCTGTGGAGCGCACCTGACGCTGCGCGAGGCCGCCGCCTCGGCGGGCGTCCCGCTCGAGGCGCTGCTGGACGCGCTCAACCGCCCGGCAGCCGTGAAGGCGTAGGCGCCGTGGCCGACCGCCCGCAGGCGCTCCGCCGGGTAACCGCGGCGAACCTGGTCCACCTCGACGTTCGGGAGGACATTCGCCGCGGCCAGGAGCCATTCGCCAGGATCATGGCGACCGTCAAGGCGCTGGCTCCGGAGCAGGCGCTCGTCCTGCGCGCGCCCTTCGAGCCCGTGCCGCTCTTTGCCGCGCTCGGCAAGCGCGGCTTCGCTCACTGGGCCGAGCAGAGCGCGCCGGACAACTGGATCGTCTGGTTCTACCACGAGCCCTCTGTGCCGGCGGAGGCGGTCGCAGGCGCCCGCGCCGCCGCGTCCGCCGACGGTGACAAAGCCGTTCTCGACGTGCGCGGGCTCGAGCCACCTGAGCCCATGGTCAAGATCCTGGAGCGGCTCGACACGCTGCGGCCGGGACAGCGCCTCGTCGTGCTCCACGAGCGGCGGCCCATGCTCCTCTACCCGCAGCTCGACGAGCGCGGTTTCCTGCACGACACGGAGGAGGCCGAGCCCGGCCTCGTGCGCATTGTGATCCGCCGCCCCGCGCCGCCGTCATGAGCGGGCCGGGGCCCAGCGCGGGCAGCACGCCGTCGCCGACACTGCCCCTGTCCTATCTCGTGACCGCCGTCGCGGCCTTCGTCCTGGCCTGCGCGGCCGTGCCGGCCCTCGCCCCGGAACTCGCCGGGCACTACTACCACCCGCGCCTCACCGCGCTGGCCCACACGGTGACACTGGGGTGGATCACGCTCGGCATCATGGGCGCCTCGTACCAGCTCATCCCGATCGTGCTCGAACGCCGGGTGTGGAGCGAGCGGCTGGCACGCTGGCAGTTCTGGATCCTGGCGGTCGGCATCGCGGGCATGGTGGCGCACTTCTACATGGGCCGGTGGCCCGGGCTCCTCATGGCTGCCGTCATGGTGGGCGCGGGCGTGGCGATGCACCTCGTCAACGTGGCGCTGACGCTGCGTGGAGTCAAACGTTGGACCTTCACGGCACGTTTCATCGCCATGGCCTACACGGGACTCGCGTTGACCGTCGTCTTCGGGCTCGTCCTGGGCGCGGACAGGATCTGGAAGTTCCTCCCGGGCTCGTTCTTCCCGACGCTCCACGCCCACTTCCACCTGGCGCTCCTGGGCTGGGTGGCACCCATGGTCATCGGCGTCGCGGCGCGGGTCTATCCGATGTTCCTGCTGGCGCCCGAGCCCAGCGGCTGGCCCGAGCGGGTCCAGTTCTGGGGACTGGCGCTCGGCGTGCCCGCGGTCGTCACGGGCCTGCTCGCTGCCCCCGCCGCCCTCCTGGTACCCGGCGCGATCGCGGTCGCCGCGGCGGCGGCGGCGCATCTCACGTGGGTGTCTCGCATGGCCCGTGACCGCAAACGCCCCGCCCTCGACTGGGGCCTCCGCTTCGTGCTGACGGGCTCGACCTTTCTGATCGCGGCCGGGGCCATGGGGCTCGCGTTGGCCTTCAACCTCCTCTCGGGACCGCGCGCCGCGCTGGCCTATGCGGTCCTCGCGCTGGGAGGCTGGGTCTCGCTGACCATCGTGGGGATGATGCTGAAGATCATTCCGTTCCTCGTCTGGTATCGGGTCTACAGCCCCTTGGCGGGCCGCGCCCCCGTGCCGACGCTGGCGCAGCTGGGCTGGCCCGCGGCCGAGAGACTCGCGTACGGGCTCCTCACGGGTGGAGTCGCGGCCCTCGCCGCGGCGCTCGCCACAGGGCATGCGCAGCTCATCGGCGCGGCGGGCGCGGTACTCGCCGCGGGCGCGCTCTGCTTCGCCGCGACGGTCGCCAGCGTGCTCCACCACATGGCCCAGTACGGCCGCCGGCCCGCCATCGCCGGCTCCTCGGATGCGCCGACGCGCGAGCAGGTCCTCCAGGCGCTGGGCGGCGTCCTCGACCCAGAGCTGGGCATGTCGGTCGTCGAGCTCGGCCTCGTCTACGGAATCGAGATCGTCAATGGCGCGGTCAATATCACGATGACGCTGACGGCGCCGGGCTGTCCGGTCCACGAGATCATGCCGGGCTGGATCCGGCGGGTCGTCATGGCTGTGCCCGGCGTCGTGAGCGTGGACGTCCGCATCACCTTCGATCCGCCCTGGACGCCTGACCGCATCAACCAGAGCCCCGGGGCCTCTCGTACGCCCTTATGACCGGGCTCATATCGCCCGGCGCATCCGATCCGCTAACGTACAGACAGCAGCTCACATTCAACGGGGAGGGGCGAAGAGATGAAGAAGGCACTGGCAGTCGGATTCATCGCGGCCGTCGCGGCAGTGGCCGTTGCGGGCGCGGGCGTGAAGATCTGGGCCCAGTCAGCCGGCGGCGCGGGGCTTCCAGAGGTCAAGGCCGTCCTGACCACGGCGCCACAGGTGCCGCCTCCGGTTGACCGCCAGAGCGCCACGCGCGTCATCGTCAACCTCGAGATGACCGAGCTGACGGCGACGCTCGCCGACGGCGTCAAGTACGGGGTCTGGACCTTCGGCGGCACCGTGCCCGGCCCCTTCATCCGCGTGCGCGTGGGGGACATCGTCCAGATCAATCTCAAGAACCACCACGGCAGCCGCAACCCGCACTCGATCGACCTGCACGCGGTCACCGGTCCCGGCGGCGGCGCCGCGGTGACCCAGCTCGGCCCCGGCCAAGCCGGCGCCTTCGAGTTCAAGACGCTCAACCCCGGGCTCTTCGTCTATCACTGCGCCACGCCCAGCGTACCGATGCACATCGCCAACGGGATGTACGGCCTGATCCTCGTCGAGCCCGAGAAGGGCCTGCCGCGCGTGGACCGCGAGTACTACGTGATGCAGGGCGAGTTCTATACGAAAGGCAAAACGCTGGCCCAGGGGATGCAGGCTTACGACCACGAGAAGAACAGGAACGAGCGGCCCGAGTACGTGGTCTTCAACGGACGGATGGGCGCGCTCCTGGGCGACAAGACCCTCAAGGCCAACGTGGGCGAGACCGTGCGGCTCTTCGTCGGCAACGGCGGCCCGAACCTGATCTCCTCCTTCCACGTCATCGGCGAGATCTTCGACGCCGTGTACACGGAAGGCGCGATCACCGGCCAGCCGGCCCGCAACATCCAGACGACGCTGGTGCCGGCTGGCGGCGCGGCCGTCGTCGAGATGAAGATGGACGTCCCCGGCCGCTACCTCCTCGTGGACCACAGCATCGTGCGGGCCATGGACAAGGGTGCTCTGGGATCCATCGAAGTCGCCGGCGCCGACCAGCCCGGCATCTTCCGGACGCTCAAGCCCGGCATGGGCGGCACCGGCGGGCACTAGAGACGCTTCGGGGGCGGCGCGGCTGACCTGGGGGCCGCGCCGCCCCCGACCGGCGGACGGGACTACCTGCCGCGCACCGTCAAGACCGGGCAGGATGCGCCAGCCACGACCCGCGAGGCAATGCTGCCGACAAAGAACTTTACGATTCCCGTCCGTCCATGGGTACCCATGACGATCAAGTCGGCCTTCTTCGACTTGGCGGCGCGAATGATCTGCTCGTGCGCGACACCCTCGAGGAGCAGCGTGGCGGTCCGGGCGCCTGCCTTGCGTGCCTTCGCCTGGAGCCCGCTCAAGCGCTTCTGCCCGTACCGGCGCGCCGAGGTCTCGAGGTCGTCGTACACCTCGGGCGAGATATATCCCTCGCCGGCCATCGGCATAGGCGACGCCAACACGTGGACGAGCAGCAGCTGCGCGCGATCGGCCTTGGCCATGCTGACGGCGCGCGCGAAGGCGGCGCTCGATGCGCGGGAGAAGTCGGTTGGGTGGAGGATGCGACGCACTCGGCTCATCGGTGATCTCCTTTCGACGTTGGGGAACCCTCCACAGGGTACCACCGTACTCATTTGACTTGGCGATGCCCTCGCCTTAGGGTGCGGCGTGGGAGGTAGCCCGATGCGATTCTCGACCCAGAACCTTCTGTCTCTCCGCGAAGGCCAGAGCCACGCGCAGGTCTACGCGAATACGCTCGACGAGTGCCGCCTGGCCGAGGAGCTGGGCTTCCACACGGTGTGGCTCGCCGAGCACCACTTCTCCCCGTACGGCATCGCGCCGTCGCTGCCGGTGCTGGCGGCGGCCGTGGCGCGCGAGACCCGCCGCGTGCGGATCGGCACGGCCGTCGTCGTTGCGCCCTTCGCCCACCCGGTGCGCATCGCGGAAGAGTGGGCGATGGTGGACATTCTTTCTGGCGGACGGCTCGACTTCGGCATCGGGCGCGGGTACCAGCCCGCCGAGTTCCGCGGGCTCGCCATCTCGATGGAGAAAACGCGCGAGCGCTTCGACGAGAGCCTGGAGCTGATCCGCCGCGCGTGGACCCAAGAGCGCTGCACCTTCGAGGGCGAGTTCTACCAGGTGCGCGATCTCTGCGTCCTGCCGAAGCCCATCCAGAAACCTCACCCGCCGCTCTGGACCGCCGCCGTCTCCCCTGACACCTACACGCTGGCCGCGAAGCGCGGGCTCAAGATCCTGACCTCGCCCGCCTTCACGCCCTTCGACATCCTGCGCAAGAACTACGACGCCTACCGGCAGGCGTGGCGCGAGGCGCAGGGCACGGATGCGGGCGCGGACATCTGCCTCAACAAGATCATCCACGTGGCGGAGTCGTCGAAGCAGGCGCGCGACGACCTGCGCGAGCCGATCCGCTGGTTCTTCCAGACGCAGGCGGGGCTCATCGCCGACGAGACGGGTGTGCCGCCCGAGCAGTACAAGTTCTACCGCCGCGTGCGGGAGAACCTCCTCTCGCTGAGCGAAGACAAGGCGCTCGAGCAGGCCGCCATCGCCGGCGACCCGGAGGAGGTCGCCGACAAGATCCGCCAGCACCAGGAGGCGCTCGGCATCGACTTCATGATGGGCGCCTTCTCGCGCGGCGGCCTCGCCCACGACAAGGTCCGCCGGTCTTTGAAGCTCTTCGCCGAAAAAGTAATGCCCCGCTTCGCCTAGGTCTTCTCAGATCCCTTCTCCTCCATCGGGGGAGAGGGCAAGGGTGAGGGGGCGGTTCTAGACCGCCGCCCAGAACCGCTCCAACTCAGCCGCCACCTCAGCAGGCCGCTCAAGTTGCCACCAGTGCGAGCACGCGGGGAAGAATACAAACCGCGCGCGAGTCTTCTGGGCTAGCCGCGCGCCAAACTCCACCGCCGCGTACGGGTCCTTCTCGCCCCACAGCACCAGCCCCGGCGCCGAGACGCGCTTGAGATCATCCTCCCACTCCTCTCCGGCATGGACAGCCGACCGGTAGAGCTTGAGGATGCATTGCTTCATGGTGGGATCAACGTGCGCCGCTGTCTCGGCCGCGTCCGCACCCGGGACACCCGCCGCGACGAGCGCCGCTCCCAAAGCCTCCGCCGTCAGGCCCGCCATCACCTTCTCCCCCACCCCGGGCGTCTGCCACTCCTTCGCCGCCTGGTGCCACAGGTACTCCCGATCGAGCGGCGCGCCTCCCGCGACCCAGCTCCGCACCGCATCCGGCCGAACTGACATGGCGCGCACCACCAGGAGCCCGCCCCAATCGTGGTCGACGAGATCGATCGGCTCCTGGAGCGCCGCGAGCTGGCCGAGAACCCACTCCACGTACGCCTCCTTGGTCGCGCTGAAACCCGCCGGCAGCGGACAACCGAACCCCGGCAGCGACAACGTCACGACATCTTTCCGGTCCAAGCCCGAGTTCACCGCGTTCCATACCTGCTGCGTATCAGGGACACCATGGACGAAGACTGCGGGCATGTCTCAGGCCCCCGTGGTACCAAGCGTGGGCCTCGTCAAGATCCAGCTCGGCCTCCGGAGTGAGCCCAAGGCCCCTTACTTCCGGCGCTCGAGCTTGGCCCGTACCTCTTCCCACGATTTTGCAGCCGAGGGATTACGCGCGTGCGCACGGCGACGCCTCGCGAGCTCCTTGCGCTGTGCGTCGGTCACGCGGATTGCCTCAGGCGTGGCAGCGAGGCTGTCCCAGATCTCCCCGAGCAATTTCAGCCGGTCGGCCACGCTGAGCGTCAGAATGTCCTTAAAAGGTACATGACGCGCTCGTCGACTTACGATCGGTCGCAGCCGCGGCCGGGAGCGCCGGCGGCTTCATGCGCGAGTTATGCGACCCGACACTACGCCTACGGGGTGATCTCAACTTCTCGGACGACTGTGCCCTCAAGAAGCTCATCTCGAACGGCAAGGTATTCCTGAATGGCGTCCTGAATGTTCTGGAGGGCTTCTTCTTCGGTGGTACCTTCTGACCAACAGCCCGGCAACCCCGGGACCGAAACGCTGTATCCCTCATCGGTCTTGAGCAGCGCGATCTTGTACTTCATTGGTCACCTCCAGACTTAGTATACCCGTTGTTCGTAGGACGCCGGCATCAGCCGCGGCCGAACGCCGTCGGCTGCCTGCCTGCACTACCGTCCGAGAATCATGCGGCGCGCTTCAGACCACGGTACTGGCGTAACCGCTCCGGAGTCGAGATCGCGGGTGCGCCTTCCGATCTCCTCCGCCCAAGCAGCTTCCGCGCCCTCATCGACAGCCTCGTGAAGGCTTTCCAACAGCGAGGTTGCGAGGGCAGCCCGCGCCTCCGGTGACAGCTTCAGCGCTTCCTTCAAGAGCTTGCTGGGATCGGGTGGCATGCTGCGGATTCTATTCCGCGGCCAGGCTCTGGCGCCTGCAATCTAAGTCGGTGTAATCTAGTGTATGCAAGGGTGGACATTGACGGTATCGGGCCACCACCGCCAACATCTAGAGTGTGACGCACGGAGCGTGGAGCACTGAGCGATGCCGACGCGAGCTCTCCTGACCTACAGCGACTATGCGGCCCTTCCCGACGACGGGCGGCGCTACGAGTTGCATCGGGGAGAGCTGTCGGAGATACCGACGCCGGGCACGCGACATCAGCGAACCCTCGTTGCCCTCGGCTCGCGTCTCTATAAGCACGCGAGGGCGCAGGGCCTCGGCGAAGTCTTCATCGCCCCGACGGACTGCATCCTGAGCAACGTAACGGTGGTCCAGCCGGACATCCTCTACATCGCCACCGACCGGCTGGCGATCATCAGCGAGCGCGCCATCGAGGCGGCACCGACCCTCGTGGTCGAGGTGCTCTTGCCATCCACCGCCCATCTGGATCGCGATCGGAAGATGAAGCTGTACGCGGAGCACGGCGTGCCCCACTACTGGATCGTGGATCCAGAGAACCGTTCCGTGGAGGCCTACACGCTCACCGGGGCGATGTACGTGCTCGCGGCTCACCTGACCAGCGAGCCGGCCGCGCTGCCGCCGTTCAGCGACCTGACGCTCGACCCTGCATTAATCTGGTTCTAACGCTCCCGCTCCGATCATATGACGCCCCGGCGCTTCAGCTCGAAGAAGCATGTCGCACACGCGCGGACGTCCGCGACGGCGTCGTGCGCGCCTTCGAACCCACGTCCGAACAGCGTCCGATGCAGCTGGTCGAGCGTGGGCCACTTATAGCCCCGCGGCCCACCGGGAATCCGGCAGAAGTCCGTCGCCTGCCGCATGGTGCAGTGGCGGGTCTTCGACTCTATCGGGTTCTTCTCGCGTCCGGCGCGGAAGAACTCCGCACCGATCACGCGCTCATCGAATCGAACATTGTGGGCCACGAGACTCTCGGCCGCCGACAGGTCCGTGGCAAAAGCGTCGAGGGCGCTGCCTACCTCTACGCCACGCTGGCGCGCCGTCTGAGTGTCAATCCCGTGAACACGGACGGCGCCGTCCGGAATAACAAACCCCTCCGGCCGAATGATGAAGGCCTGACTCCTGAGCTCATGGCCCTCGGCGTCAGCGAGTAGCCACGCGATCTGAACGAGCCGGGGCCAGTTCCCGATGTCTGACGCAGGGGCATCGTGGTTTCGCGGAATGCCGGTCGTCTCGGTGTCAAAGACAAGGTAGATGGCGTGCTCGCTCGCGCACGATCGCGCTCAGCGGCCGGAGCGAGGTACGCGAGCCCCGATCCGCTGCGGCACGCGGTTCGGCGATCTGCGCTTCACGCGGTTGCTCGTC
>DASYVT010000014.1 GCA_035936835.1 Candidatus Methylomirabilota bacterium
CGTCGTGCTGGCGGCGGGGTCGCCCGTGTCCGTCTATCCCCGCGGGCGGCTCTAGTTCTTCTTCTCCGGCTCGCCGGTCTTCTCGATCGTGACGGTGTCCCCGACCAAGATGAAGACGACCCGGCCATCCTTGGCCTTGTAGGTCCACTTCTCGACGGGGCCGAGCTTGCCGATATCGTCGGGCTTGCCGAGCGCCTTCTCGAGATCGGCGCGTGTCTTCACGTCTCTTGCCTTGGTGACGATGTCCGTTTTGCTCGGCGGT
This sequence comes from Candidatus Methylomirabilota bacterium, assembly GCA_035936835.1. Classification (NCBI taxonomy): domain Bacteria; phylum Methylomirabilota (SeqCode); species Candidatus Methylomirabilota bacterium. The sequence goes on from DASYVT010000014.1 coordinate 263, forward strand.
CCACAGCCCACGAGCACGAAGGCGAGCGCGACGCAGGTGACGAGGCTCCAGATCCGTCCAGTCATGGTGGCACCTCCACGGTTAGGCTAGGCCGCCAAAGACAGTAGCACGACGCCGGCCAACATGACGAGGGCGCCGGGAACGATCTCGCTGACCTTCTGACGCTCACCGAACACGACCACGCCGACCGCCAAAGCGAACAGGATCTCGACCTGCTTGACCGCCTCGACGTTAGACGACAGCGTCATCAGGTAGGCGTGTCCCTGGCTGACCGTGGTCAGCGCCGCGAAGAGGCCGAAGGACACGAAGGCCATCCAGTGGCGCGGCACCGCCGCGAAATATCTCCGCGAAGTGACGAGGACGATTGGGGTGACGAGGAGGCTCGCCGCGAGGTAGCCGCCCAGCGTGCCCATGTACGGATCCGAGAGCTGCATCGCCCACTTGATGGTGACGACTGACGGCGCGAAGAAGAGCGCGGCCAGGAGAGTGTAGCGCAGCCCCCGGTCGGTGAAGAGCTCGCCCAGCGGCGCCCACCAGGAGATGTGCGAGCGCTGGACGTTGAGCAGATACACCCCGCTCATGCTGATCAGGATGCCCGTGATGCCGAGGAGATTCGGCTTCTCCTTGAGCGTCACATAGCCCAGGACCACCAGGACCAGGAGGCTCACCTTCCACAACGCCGTCACCATGGAGAGGGGCGAAAGCTTGAGCGCCTTCGACAGCGCCATCGTCGAGATGATCTGGCACACCGCGAAGAGAAGGCAGGCCCAGACGAAGCCGGGCTTGATCACGGGGTCGCCATGCCAGAGGACGAAGAGCGCGGCGAAGGGCAGGAGGAAGGTGAAGCGCCCCCACACCGCCATGTACTCGTCCAGCTCGTGACCCAGGCGCTTCATCACCGTGTTCCGCAGCACCTGGCAGAGCGCGGCGGTAAGCGCCAGGGCTTCCCACATGCGGCCGAGTCTACACGAGCACTCCCGGATACTTGGCAGGATTCACCGGAAAGCCCGGGAAAAGCGGCGCCGTCGCCGCCACGCCGAGGTGCCGCGCGGCCACCTCGGCGAAGAGGTTGCGGAAGTCCGTGGTCACGGCGAGGTCGCGCCCCTCGTAGAGCTGCTCGCGCGCGAGCTCCGGCCACCTGCCCGCCATCCGGCCTCCCTTGACGGGGCCGCCGAGCACGAGCATGGCCGTCGCGTGACCGTGGTCGGTGCCGCGGTTGCCGTTCTCGCGCACCGTGCGGCCGAATTCCGACATGGTCAGGATGACGACGTCCTCCATGCGGTCGCCGAGGTCGCGGTAGAGCGCCGCCAGGCTCTGGGAAAACTCGGTCAGCCTCAGCGCGAGCTGGCCCTTCTCGTTCCCCTGGTTGGCGTGCGTGTCCCAGCCGCCCATGTCGGCGAAGGCAACCTCGAGCCCGACGTCGGCCTTGATGAGCTGGGCGATCTGCCTGAGGCTCTCGCCGAGCTTGCCACGCGGGTACTGGGCGCCGTTTTCGGGGGCGAAGCGCTGCGGGTCTGCGCTCTTGAGCATCTTGACCGCGTCGAAAGTCTCGCGCCCCGTCCCGTGCAGGATGTCCTTGACGCCCTGCTCGTAGAGCGACTCGAAACCACGGCGCGCATTCACGGTGCCGGCGCCCATGCGCCCCATGTCCTGCTTCACGTCGAAGTCGGCGACCGTGCCCATGGCGACGGCGCCCACGTCTCCCCGAAGCGCCCGCGGCAGCTGAGAGCCCATCGCGACGGCGCGGAAGGGCGAGGCGGGCGTGGCGCGCACGGCCTGGAGCCCGCGCGCGAGCCAGCCGTCCTGGGTGCTCTTCACGCCGGGCGTGCCCGACTCCATGTAGTCCTGGGCGTCGAAGTGCGAGCGCGTCGTGTCGGGAGAGCCGCAGGCGTGCACGATGGCGAGGCGTTTGTCGTCCCAGACGGGTTTCAGCGAGGCCATCGCCGGATGCAGGCCGAAG
>DASYVT010000015.1 GCA_035936835.1 Candidatus Methylomirabilota bacterium
AGAACCCTCCCCTGTCACCGGCGCAGAGCACCGTCAGGTCTCTCCCCGTCGAGACCGCCCAGCGCACAGCCGCCCCGACATTGGTCAGCGCGGCGACAGCCGCCGCGGCGGCCTGGGAGGCCTTCAGCATGGCGGCCGTGCCGTTGGTCGTGGTCAATAGGATATTGCGCCCGCCGACGGTCTCGGGAGTACAGTCGAGCGGAGAGTTGCCGAGGTCGAAGCCTTCGATCCGGTCTCCCCCACGCTCGCCGGCCAGCAGGACGGGCTCGGGACGGAGCGCCCGGGACCGCTCGCGCGCCTCGGCGGCGCCCGCCACGGGGATGACGCACGCGCAGCCCGCGTCGAAGGCCGCGACGACCATGCTCGTGGCGCGGAGCACGTCTACGACGAGGGCCGCTCGGCCGCCGAGCGCGAGATCGGGGAACTCCCCCGGTGTCAGCGCCACGTGGACGCGCATGGCCCGCGCGGCCTACCGGCTGCGGTCGCGGAGCGCGCGGATCTTGAGGCGGAGCGCGCTGAGGTTGATGAATCCCTCCGCGTCCTGCTGGCGATAGACGCGGTCGGCTTCGAAGGTGACGAAGTCGGTCCGATAGAGCGAGCGAGGTGACCGGCGGCCGGCGACCGTCACCGTGCCCTTGTAGAGCTTGAGCCTCACGGTGCCGGTGACGTCTGTCTGCACGTTGTCCATCAAGCCCTGGAGCGCCTCGCGCTCGGGAGCGAACCAGAAGCCGTAGTAGATCATCTCGGCGTAGCGCGGCATGAGAGAATCGCGCAGGTGCAGCAGCTCGCGGTCGAGGGTTATCGACTCGAGGGCGCGGTGGGCCGCGTGCAGGATGGTCCCGCCGGGCGTCTCGTAGACGCCGCGCGACTTCATCCCGACGTAACGGTTCTCGACCAGGTCCACCCGGCCGATCCCGTGCTCGCCTCCAAGGCGGTTGACGGTTTCCAGGAGCGCCACGGGCCCGAGCTTCTTGCCGTCCACGGCCACCGGGTTGCCCGCTTCGTAGTCGATCTCGACGTAGATGGGCACATCAGGGGCGGACTCCGGCGAGTTCGTCAGCAGGAACATCTTGGGCGGCGGCTCGGCCCACGGGTCTTCCAGGATGCCGCCCTCGAAGGAGATGTGGAAGAGATTGCGGTCCGTGGAGTACGGCCGCTCGGCCGTGACGGGCACGGGGATGTCGTGCTCCCTGGCGAACCCCATGAGAGCGGTCCGCGAGTTGAGGTCCCACTCTCTCCACGGCGCGATCACGGTCAGCTCCGGAGCGAGGGCGGCGTACGTCAGCTCGAAGCGCACCTGGTCGTTGCCCTTGCCGGTCGCGCCGTGACTGACGGCGTCCGCGCCCTCGGCGAGCGCGATCTCCACCTGCGCCTTGGCGATGAGCGGGCGCGCGATGGAGGTGCCCATGAGGTAGGAGCCCTCGTAGATCGCGTTGGCGCGCAGCATCGGGAAGACGAAGTCCCTGACGAATTCTTCGCGTAGGTCGCGGATGTGGACACTCGACGCGCCGGTGCGAAGGGCCTTGTCGCGGACCGAAAGGAGCTCCTCGCCCTGGCCCAGGTCGGCGCAGTAGGCGACCACGTCGCACTTGTAGGTCTCGATGAGCCAGCGCAGGATGACGGAGGTGTCGAGCCCCCCGGAATAGGCCAGCACGACCTTCTTGACCGACGCGCTCACGCGGCCCCCGACAGGTGCATCACGATGCCCTTCTGGACGTGCAGGCGATTCTCGGCCTGGTCGAGGACGATGCTGCGCGGCCCGTCCAGGACCGCGTCGGTGACTTCCTCCCCGCGGTGCGCCGGCAAGCAGTGCATGACGAGCGCCTTCGGTGAGGCGAATCCCAGGAGCGTCTCGTTGACCTGGTATCGCTGGAAGGCCTCGAGCCGCTTCTCGCGCTCGGCCTCCTGTCCCATGCTGATCCAGACGTCGGTGTAGAGCACGTCGGCGCCCTCCGCCGCTTCGCGGGCGTCCGTGGTCACCCGCACGAGGCCGCCCAGGGCGCGGCAGGCGTCGAGCACGGCGGGCGCGGGCTCGTAGCCGGGCGGGCAGGCGGCCCGCACCCTGACGCCCGTCAGGGCCGAGAGGAGCAGCACCGAGTTGAAGACATTGTTTCCGTCCCCGACCCAGGCCAGCTCGAGCCCCTTGAGCTCGATCCCACGCTCCCAGAGCGTGTAGAGGTCCGCCATGGCCTGGCACGGGTGCTCGAGGTCCGAGAGCGCGTTGATGACCGGCACGGAGGCCCAGCGCGCCAGCTCCTCGAGCGTCTTGTGCTCGAAAACCCTTGCAACGATACCGTCCACCCACCGCGAGAGGTTGCGCGCGATGTCGGGCACGGACTCGCGCTTGCCCGGGCCGATGTCCTGGGCCGAGAGGTACACGGCTGCCCCGCCGAGCTGGACCATGGCGACCTCGAAGGTGACGCGCGTCCGCAGCGACGGCTTCTCGAAGATGAGCGCCAGCGTGCGGCCGGCGAGCGGGGTGACCCGCTGGCCCGCCTTGAGCTTGGCCTTGAGCTCGGCCGTCAGCTTGAAGATGTCGAGCACGTGCTTCCGGTCGAGATCACGGATGGACAGCAGGTGGTTCACGGGGCGACGGCCTTGAGAGCGGTGTCGATGATGGCGCAGGCCTCCGCGACCTCCTTCTCGGCGACGATGAGGGCGGGCGCGAGGCGCAGGGTGTTGTCCCCGGCCGTGAGCACGAGCAACCCCCGCTCGCGGCAAGCGGCCACCACGTCGCCCACCGGCGGCACCAGGTCCAGGCCGACGAGGAGGCCGCGGCCGCGGACCTCCTTCACCGCCTTCGGATGCTTGGCCCGGACCGCCTCGAGCCCCTGCAGAAGCAGCTTGCCCACGCGCCCGGCGCGCTCGGCGAGCTTGTCTTCGATGAGCGTGCTGAAGACGGTGACGCCGACAGCCGTGGCGAGCGGGTTTCCGCCAAAGGTAGACCCATGCGTGCCGGGCGTGAAAACCCGTGCCACGTCCTCAGTGGCGAGCGTCGCGCCTATCGGCACGCCATTGGCCAGCGCCTTGGCCACGGTCATGATATCGGGCGCCACCCCCGAGTGCTCGTAAGCCCAGAGCTTGCCGGTGCGACCCATGCCGGTCTGGATCTCGTCGAGGATGAGCAGGATGCCTGCCTCGTCGCAGAGCTTGCGCAACCCGGGCAGGTAGCCCTCGTCGGGCACGATGACCCCGCCCTCGCCCTGGATCGGCTCGACCAGCACGGCCGCGGTCCGGCTGTCGATCGCACGCTCGAGGGCCATGAGATCGTTGAACGCGACGTACTTGAAGCCCCCCGGCAGGGGCTCGAAGCCGTGGTGATACTTCTCCTGCGCCGTGGCCGTGACGGTCGCCAGCGTCCTGCCGTGGAAGCCGCCCCGCATGCTGATGATGTCGCCGCGGTCGCTCGACCCGTGCTCCTTGGCCCATTTCCGGGCGAGCTTGATGGCCGTCTCGTTGGCCTCGGCGCCCGAGTTCGAGAAGAAGACGCGATCGGCGAAGGAGTGCTCGCAAAGGAGCTGCGCCAGCTGCGCCTGCTGGGGGATGTAGAAGTAGTTGGACACGTGGACGAGGGTCGCCGCCTGCTCGCGCAGCGTCCCCACGACCTTCGGGTGGCAGTGGCCGAGCGCCGTCACCGCGATGCCGCCGGTGAAGTCCAGGTATTCCTTGCCGTTCGAGTCCCAGACTCGCGACCCCTCGCCTCGCACCAGGGCTACCGGGTACCGCTTGGTGAAGGTCATGAGGTGCTTGTCGGACAGCTCGAACATCCGCTTCGTGTCCACCTTGTCTCTCCTCGTGCGTTGAAACGGTTTTAGGTAGTGCTAAGGGATGCCGTCGTAGCTGTTTTAGAGGACGATCTCGGTCCCGATGCCTTCCTTCGTGAGCACCTCGAGCAGGATGGCGTGGGGCACGCGCCCGTCGATGATGTGCGCCTTCTGCGCCCCGCCCGCCAGCGCCCGCAGCGCCGACTCGACCTTCGGCAGCATCCCGCCGTCGATCACGTTGCCCTTGATCAGGCGCTCCGCCTCCCGCTTGGTCAATGTCGAGATGTGCTTGCCGTCGCCGCTCTTGATGCCCTGCACGTCCGTGAGGTGAATCAGCTTCTCGGCGAAGAGCGCCGCCGCCACGTCCCCCGCCACGAGGTCGGCGTTGATGTTGTACGTCTCGCCCGTCGCGCCAACACCCACGGGAGCGATCACGGGGATGAAGCCGCCGTCCTCGAGCACCCGGATGGGCTCGGGGTTGACCGTCTCCACTTCGCCGACGAGCCCGATGTCGGCCATGCTCCCGTCGGCCTGCCGGTGCAGCCGCTTGCGCGCCCGGATCAGCGAGCCGTCCTTGCCGGACAGCCCCACGGCCCGGCCGCCGTGGAGGTTGATCAGGCCGACGATCTCCTTGTTGATCTTGCCGACCAGCACCATCTCCACGATCTCCATGGTCTCGGCGTCCGTCACCCGCATCCCGCCCACGAAGTGCGGCTCCTTGCCGAGCCGCTTCATGAGAGCGCCGATCTGGGGGCCGCCGCCATGGACGATGACGGGGCGCATGCCGACCAGCTTCAACAGGAGCACGTCCTTGGCGAACTGCTCCTTGAGGTCCGCCTGCTCCATGGCCGCCCCGCCGTACTTGATGACGAGGGTCTTGCCCTGGAAGGCGCGGATGTACGGCAGCGCCTCGAGCAGCACTTCCGCCCGCTGGACCATCGCCTGCGTGTCCGTGTCCACCCTGTCGCTCCGGCCTGCCTTGTTAAAGGATGAAGCGCGAGAGGTCCTCGTCCTCGAGGACGGCGGCCAGGTGGGCGCGCACGTAGTGCGCGTCGATCTTGACCTCCTGGCCGCGCATCTCCGGCGCCGCGAAGGAGACCTCCTCGAGCAGCTTCTCCATGACCGTGTAGAGCCTCCGCGCCCCGATGTTCTCGGCGCGCTGGTTGACCGTGGAGGCGATCTCGGCCACCTCCTCGACGGCATCCTGCGCGAACGCGAGCGTCACGCCCTCGGTCTTCAGCAACTCCACGTACTGGCGGATGAGGGCGTTCTGCGGTTCGCTCAGAATGCGGACAAAATCCTCCCGCGTCAAGGGCTCGAGCTCGACGCGGATGGGGAAGCGGCCCTGCAGCTCTGGGATCAGGTCCGACGGCTTGGACGCGTGAAAGGCTCCGGCGGCGATGAACAGGATGTGGTCCGTCCGGACCATGCCGTACTTCGTCGTCACCGTCGAGCCCTCGACGATGGGCAGGAGGTCACGCTGGACCCCCTCCCGGGAGACGTCGGGCCCGTGAGCCCCCTCCCGCCCGGCGATCTTGTCGAGCTCGTCGAGGAAGACGATCCCTGAATCCTCCACCCGGCGGATGGCCTGGCTGACCGCCTCGTCCACATCCACCAGCTTCTGGGCCTCCTCCTGGGCCAGGAGCCGCCTCGCCTCGCCCACCTTGAGCCGGCGGCGGCGGGTCTTGCCGGGCATGAGATTGGCCAGCATGTCCTTGATGTTCATGCCGACCTCTTCCATCCCCTGGCCCGAGAAGATCTCGAACATGGGTCCGGCCTGGGCCTGGACGTCCAACTCGATCATGCGCTCGTCCAGCTTGCCCGCCCTCAGCTGGGCCCGGAGCTTGTCGCGGGTCGCGTCCCTCGACGCGTCGGGCGAGACTTCCTCGAGCGTCTCGCTCGAGAACGCCTCCCCCGCGCGGCGGGGCAGCAGGAGGTCGAGCACCCGCTCCTCGGCCAGGCCCTCGGCCCGCTCGCGCACCGCGGCCGCCATCTCGGCCTTGACCATCGTGACCGAGAGCTCCGTCAGGTCCCTGATCATGGACTCGACGTCCCGCCCGACGTAGCCGACCTCGGTGTACTTCGACGCCTCGACCTTGATGAAGGGCGCCTGCGAGAGCTTCGCCAGCCTGCGCGCGATCTCGGTCTTCCCGACCCCGGTCGGCCCGATCATGATGATGTTCTTCGGCGCGACCTCGTCGCGGAGCTCGGCCGGCAGGTTCTGGCGCCGCCAGCGGTTGCGCAGCGCGATGGCGACCGCCTTCTTGGCCGCCTGCTGGCCCACGATGTAGCGGTCGAGCTCGGTGACGATCTCGGTCGGCGTCAGCGGGGTCGCCAAGCTCATGGGTCCAATGTCTCGACGGTGATGTGGTCGTTGGTATAGACGCAGATGCCCGCGGCGATCCGGAGCGCCTGCTCGGCGATCTGCTCGGCCGGGAGGCTGGAGTGGGCGCACAGCGCCCGCGCCGCCGCCAGCGCGTACGGCCCGCCCGAGCCGATGCCGATCAGCCCGTCGTCGGGCTCGATCACGTCGCCCGTGCCGGACACGATGAAGGAGACCTCCGCGTCCGCCACCGCCAGGAGCGCCTCAAGGCGGCGCAGCACGCGGTCCATCCGCCAGTCCTTCGCCAGCTCGACGGCAGCGCGGGACAGGTTGCCGCGGTGCTCTTCGAGCTTCGCCTCGAACTTGGCAAAGAGCGTGAAGGCGTCGGCCGCCGCGCCCGCGAAGCCGGCCAGGACGCGCCCGTGGTAGACCTTGCGCACCTTGCGCGCTCCTGCCTTGACGATCGTCTGGCCGATCGAAACCTGCCCGTCGCCGGCCAGCGCCACGCGCCCCTTGTGGCGGACACAGGCGACAGTCGTTGAATGAAAGGAATCGCTGACCATCGTCACGGCATCACGCGCGCGGGTGGGCGGAGTCGTACACCTTCATGAGATGCTCGAGGCTCACGTGGGTGTAGCGCTGCGTGGTGGTGAGGCGGCTGTGGCCGAGGAGCTCCTGGATGAGGCGCAGGTCGGCGCCCTCGCCGAGCATGTGCGTGGCGAAGGTGTGGCGCAGCGTATGAGGTGTCACGCGCCTGTCGATGCCCGCGGCCCGCGCCCGCCGCTTGACGATCCGGTGCACGCTCCGCGTCCCGAGCCGCCCGCCGCGCGAATTGGTGAAGAGCGCGCCCGTCTCCTCGCCGCGCACCGAGAGCCATGCGTCGAGCGCCTCGAGCGCCGCGTCCCCGGCGGGCACCACGCGCTCCTTGCCGCCCTTGCCCATGACCCGCACCGCGCCACGGCGCCGGTCGACGTCGTCGAGGTCGAGGCCGCAGCATTCGGCGACGCGGACCCCCGTGGCGTAAAGGAGCTCGAGCAGCGCGTGGTCCCGCAGCCCCGCCTCCGACCGCTCCGTCTCGGCGTCCAGGAGCCCCTTCGACTCGTCCTTGGGCAGGAAGGAGGGCAGCCGCTTGGGCAGCCTGGGGCTCCTGACCTGGCGGGCGGGGTTGAATTCGACCACGCCGAGCCGGGCAAGGTACCTGAAGCAGCTCCTCATCGTGGCGAGCTTGCGCGCGATGGAGCTCTTGGCGAGCTTCCTGTCGTGCAGCCACGCGAGCCACGCCCGGATGGCCCTCGCATCCGCGTTCGCGAGGTCGCCGAGTCCCTCGCGGGAGAGAAAGGCGCGGAACTCGGCTAGATCAGTCGCGTAGCCCCTGAGCGTGTGCCTGGAGGCGCCGCGCTGGAGATCAAGGTAGCGGAGAAACTCGGCCGCCGAATCCTTCATGGCCGCAGGCTCACGCCACCGAAGGGGCGACCTCTTCCTTGTAGCCGCACTCGCCGCGGATACAGGCGCGGGTTCGCTTGCCGCCCTTGGCGATCCGCTCTGTCAGGAAAGCCGCGCCGCACCTCGGGCACGGCTCCGCGATGGGGCGCGCCCAGGCGACGAACTTGCAGTCGGGGTACTTGCTGCAGGCGTAGAAGGTCTTGCCCCGCTTGCTCCGGCGCTCGACGAGCTGGCCGCCGCAGCCGGCCTCGGAGCACGCGATCCCGAGGGTCACGGGCTTGGTCGTCTTGCAGTCGGGGTAGCCCGAGCAGGCGATGAACTTCCCGAAGCGGCCGTGCTTGATGACCATGGGCTTGCCGCACGTCGGGCAGGCCTCGTCGGTCATCTCGTCGGCGGGCTTCTCGCGGCCGCTGAGGTCCTTGGTGTACTTGCAGTCCGGGTAGCCGGAGCAGGCCAGGAACTTGCCGAACCGTCCCCACTTCTCGAGGACGGGCTTGCCGCAGTCGGGGCACTTCTCTCCCGTGTCCTCCCCGACCTTGTTGTCCGGCATGCCCGACTTCGCCTTGCGGATGTCCTTGTCGAACTGCTTGTTGAACTTCCCGACCAGCTCCACCCAGTCGGCGTCGCCCTCCTCGACCTTGTCGAGCGACTCCTCGAGCTGGGCGGTGAAGTCGATGTCCATGATCTCTGGGAAGAACGGCACCAGCCGATCCGTCACGAGCATCCCCAGCTCGGTCGGGAACAGCGTGCCCTTCTCCCGCCGCACGTATTCGCGGTCCTGGATGGTCGAGAGGATCTGGGCGTACGTGGACGGCCGACCGATCCCCCGCTCCTCGAGCGTCTTGACCAGCGAGGCTTCGGTGTAGCGCGGCAGCGGCTGGGTAAAGTGCTGCTTGGGGTCGAGCGCCAGGAGCTTGAGGATCTCGCCCTGGGTGAGCGGCGGTACCACGGCCTCCTGCTCTTCCTCGGGCACCGCCTCCGACTCTTCGCGTGATTCGACGTAGACCGCCATGAAGCCCGCGAACCTGAGCGTCGAGCCCTGGGCCCGGAAGAGGCACGTGCCGGCCTCGATGTCCGCCGCCACGGTGTCGTAGACGGCCGGTAGCATCTGGCTCGCCAGGAAGCGCTCCCAGATCAGGCGATAGAGTGCCAGCTGGTCCTTGGAGAGAAAGCGCGCTACCGCCTTGGGCTCCCGCGCGACCGAGCTCGGCCGCACGGCCTCGTGGGCGTCCTGGGCGCTCTTCTTGGCCTTGTAGAACGGCGGGACATCGGGGAGATACTCCCGGCCGAGCCGTCCCGTGATCCAGCTCCGCGCCTCGTCCTGGGCCTCGCCCGCGACCCGCACGGCGTCGGTACGCATGTAGCTGATGAGGCCGAGCGCGCCCTCGCTGCCCAGCTCGATGCCCTCGTAGAGCTGCTGCGCCAGCATCATGGTCTTCTTGGCCGTGAAGTGGAGCTTGCGGCTCGCCTCCTGCTGGAGCGTGGAGGTGATGAAAGGCGCAGAGGGATTGCGCCGGCGCTCGCCGCGCGTGACGCTCTTGACCTGCCAGGACGCGCCATGCAGCGACGTCATCACCGCCATGGTGGCGGCCTCGGTCGCCAGCACGGCCTTCTCGCCCTTGACCTCGCGCAGAGTGGCGATGAACTCCGGCGGGTTCTTGCCCTTGAGCCGCGCGTGCAGCGACCAGTACTCGGTCGGGACGAAGGCCAGGACCTCGCGCTCGCGCTCGGTGATGAGCCGCACCGCGACGGACTGGACGCGCCCGGCCGAGAGTCCCCGTCGGATCTTCTGCCAGAGCAGTGGGGACAGCTTGTAGCCCACCAGCCGGTCGAGGATGCGCCGGGCCTGCTGCGCGTCCACCTTGTTCGTGTCGATCTTGCCGGGGTGCTGGAAGGCCGCCTTGACCGCCCGCTCCGTGATCTCGTTGAACATGATCCGGTACGTCTTGGCCTTGGGCACGCCCAGCTCCTGGGCAAGGTGCCAGCCGATCGCCTCGCCCTCGCGGTCCGGGTCCGTCGCGATATAGAGAGCGCCGACCTTCTCGGCCGCCTTCTTGAGCTCGTCGAGCACCTTCTTCTTCGCCGGCAGCACGCGGTAGTCCGGCTTGAAGCCCTTCTTCTCGTCCACCCCAAGCTTGCTCTTGGGCAGGTCGCGGACGTGCCCCATCGAGGCCCTGACGATGAAGCTCGAATCCAGGTACTTCTGGATCGTCTTGACCTTGGTGGGCGATTCCACCACCACCAGCGACTTTACCGATCCGGGCGGCTTTGCCGACCCGGGCGATTTTGCCGACGCGGGCGGCTTCGTCGGCGCCGGCGACTTCGCCTCCGTCGGAGACTTCTTCTGGGCGGCCTTGGCCTTCATTCGAATCTCACCTGGCGAGCCTCACCTGTACGAAGCGCTTGCCGTCGAGCTGCCGGATGCGCCCTTCGACCTCGAGCGTGACGAGCAGGGCCGAAGCCCGGCCCACCGCCATACCGCTGCTCTCGATGATGCTGTCGATCCCCACCGGCTCTTCGCCGATGATCCGGAGGAGAAGACCCGCTTCCGTGTTGTCCTCGGGTAGAGACTCCCCGCGCGCCTCGCGGCTTAGCGGTAGCGCGCGGACCCGATCGCGCCACCGCAGGGGCAGCTGGCCTACGACGTCCTCCCAGCCCTGGATCAGCGCGGCACCGTCCTGGATCAGCCGGTGCGCGCCCACGCTCTGCGGGCTCGTGAGCGGCCCGGGCACGGCCATAACCTCGCGGCCAAGCTCGCCCGCCAGCCCCGCCGTGATCAACGAGCCGCTCCTCGAAGCGGCCTCGACGACCACCACGCCCAGCGACAGGCCCGCGATCACACGGTTGCGTGCCGGGAAATATCCCGCCAGGGGCCGCGTCCCGGGCTCGAACTGCGACACGAGCGCGCCAGACGCCTCGATCTCTCCCGCGAGCGGGCGATTCTCGGGCGGGTAGATCACGTCCACTCCCGAGCCCAGCACCGCGATCGTCCGGCCACCGGCCCGGAGTGCCCCGCGGTGGGCCGCGCTGTCAATGCCGCGAGCGAGTCCGCTCACCACGGTGACGCCGCGGGCTGCGAGATCGGCCCCGAGCCGTTCCGCCACGGCCAAGCCGTAGGGCGTCGCCGCGCGCGCGCCGACGATGGCGATCGCGAGGGCGTCGTCCTCCGCGAGCGCGCCGCGCACGTACAGCCGCTCGGGCGGCGCCTGGATCTCGCGGAGGTTGGCAGGGTACGCCGTGTCGCCGAGCGCGATCTGCCTCGGCGCGCGGCCTGTCTCCGTCCGGATACGTTCGCGCGTGGTGTTCATGGCTTCGTCCGTCGGCTCGACGGAATGAAAATCAGTATAGCAGACCGCCATGCCCGCCCCCGCAAACCCCCTACCGCCCGCCGGCGGCCCGCGAAGCCAGGAGCGTGCGGGCCTGCCGGGCCGCGTCACTCTTCGGAAACTGCTTGATCACCTGCTCCCAGGAGGCCTTCGCGCGCGCGGCGTCCCCAAGCGCGCGCTGGCAGAGGCCGATCTTCAACAGGGCCTCGGAAACCTGGGCGGCCTGCGTATAGCCGTCCACCGTCTTCTGGAACTCCGCCATCGCCTGCCGGTAGTCGCGCTGGCGGTAGTACGCCTCGCCGATGTGGTTCTGCGCCGCCGCCGCCTGCGGGTGCGCTGGGTACTGGACCACGAACTCAGTGAACTCGAGCGCCGCCTGCCCGTCGTCTCCGGCGTGGAGCTTGGCGAGCGCGGCGGCGAAATTCCTGTCCGCCTCCGCATTGCGCGAGGGAGGCGCGGCCAGCGCGGTTGCCGCCGGCGCGGCGGGCCTCGGCGCCGGAGCGGGAATCGGGACGGGCGTCACGGACGGTGCCGGCGGCGGCACGACAGCGGGGGCTGGGCGCGACTCCGGCGGCACGGGCGTCGCGCGCAGAGAGCGCATCGCGCCCTCGGCTTCGCTCAGCGACGCTTGGAGCTTTGCGAGCTGGTCGTTGAGATTCTTGATCTCGGCCACGAGGAATGCCTGCTGCGCGTCCATTGCCTTGACGTCGCCCGCGAGGCGCGCGATCTCCTGCGCCTGCGCGTCCTGCGCGTTCTTCATGTCGGCCAGCGTGACCCTGGCCGGCGGCGCGTCCTGGGGTGTTTGAGCGCCGCGACCAGTCGTGCAGCCGGCAAGTGCGGCCGCGGCCACGCCGCAGAGCAGCGCGCGGACGGAGAGTGAGAGCATCACGGGCACCGTAGCACCCGCCTCCACGCCAAGTCAATGTCGCGGCGCGCGCGCCCGGCAACTTTGACTCGGCGGGGCCTTTTCGCTAGCATGCGCACATGTCCGACACCGCTTGGCCCTTCTACGTCTCGGCAGTGCTCGCAGGCGCAGCGTTCGGCTACGTCATCCAGCGCGGCGGCTTCTGCCTCATGCGGGCGCTGGCCAACCTGTTCCTCATGGGCGACGCGGCCATCGCGCGCGCGTACGTGCTGGCCCTCCTCGTCGCCATGGCCTCCGTGCAGGCGCTCTCCGCCGCCGGGCTCGTCGAGTTCCCCATCAGGCCGTTCCACTGGATGTCGAACTGCATCGGCGGGCTCGTCTTCGGCGTGGGCATGGTGCTGGCCGGCGGCTGCTCGGGCAGCACGTGGTACCGCGTGGGCGAGGGCGCGGTCGGCGCGTGGGTCATCCTGCTGGGCTTCGCGATGGGCGCCACGACGGTGAGGCTGGGCTTCCTTTCCCCTCTACGCTCCGCTCTCCAGGTCCCCACGATCACGATCGGCGACGCGCCGCCCACTCTCGCGACGGCGCTCGGCGTCTCCCCGTGGCTCGTGATCGCCGCGCTGTGGCTCGTGGGCGGCATCTGGCTCGCGCGGGCGCGCGGGCAGCCGCAGCACGGCAAGTGGCCCTGGCACGTCACCGGCGCGGCGGTCGGCGTCCTCATCGCCGCCGGCTGGTGGGCGTCGACCGTTGGCGAGCGGCCCGTCGGGCTGACCTTTGCTGTCAACACCGGCGAGCTCCTGACCTACCCGCTGGTCGGGTTCCCCAACCGCGTCAACTGGAGCATGGTCATGCTGGTGGCCGTACCGGTCGGCGCTTTCGCCGCCGCGTGGCCGTCGGGCGATTTCCGCTGGAAGCTGCCGCCCGGGTGGTCCCTCGTGAAGATCTTCTCCGGCGGGCTGCTCATGGGGGGCTCGGCGATTCTCGCCGAGGGATGCAACATCACGCAGGGGTTGACGAACGGATCCACGCTCGCGCTCGGAAGCCTCGTCACCCTCGCCTCCATGCTCGTCGGAGGCTGGCTGACCCTTCGCGCTCTCTACGGCACGACGCGCTGATCGGTCCTAGCGGACCTCGCGAAGCAGAATGACCGGGACGGTTCCGCCCGCCTCGACCGTCGTATCGCCCGGCACGACAGCCAGACCGTCGGCGGCGACCATGGAGCGCAAGATCCCCGAGCTCTGATCGCCCGTCAGCCGCGCGCGATAGCCGCTGTCCTCGCCCACGGACAGCGTCACGCGAAGGTAGCCGCGGCGCCTTCCCGGGTTGGCGATCGGCGCTTCCGCGCGCGCCCCAACGACGGGCCGCTGGAGCCTTGTGTGACCGCCGAGCCTCAGGAGGGCGGGGCGCACGAAGAGCTCGAAGGTGACCATGGCCGAGACCGGGTTGCCCGGCAGCGCGAAGACGGGCAGCGCGCGCTTGCCCGCGGATGGAATGGTCGCGAAGGCGATGGGCTTGCCGGGCCGCATGTCCACGAGCCAGAGGTGCTGCTCCGCGCCGAGACGCTCGAGCGCGGCCTTCACGAAGTCGTGCTCGCCGACCGAGACGCCCGCCGAGGAAATCACCAGATCGCAGTCGAGGCCCCAGCGGAGTCGCGTCTCGATGTCTCCCAGCCGGTCAGCGGCCACTCCCAATGAGATGGGCTCACCGCCCGCCTCGTCGATCTGCGCCATCAGCGAATACGTATTCGAGTTCAAGATCTGCCCCGGTCCCGGGTGCCCGCCCAGGTCCACGATTTCGTCGCCCGTGGACAGGACGCCGACCCGCGGCCGCCGGAGCACGCGCACCTGGGAGCGGCCGAGCGCCGCCAGCAGACCTATCTCGGCGGGGCCCAGCAGCCGCCCGCGCTCGAGGACACCATCGCCCGCCCGCATATCCTCGCCCTGGGGGCGGATGAAGTCGCCCGTCTTGACCGGGCGCGACACGACGATCGCTCCACCGTCCTTGCTCACGTCTTCCTGGGGAATGACGCTGTCCGCGCCTTCGGGCACTGGCCCACCCGTGAAGATCCGGAAGGCTTCACCCGCCCCAACCGCGCGGTCGGTGACGTGCCCCGCAGCGACCCGTCCCGAGACTGACAGCCGAATGGGCGCCCCGGTCGAGGCCTCGCGCGTATCAGCGCTCCGGAGCGCATAGCCGTCCATCGAGGAGTTGGGCCAGGGTGGAACGTCGAGGCTCGAGACGACGCTCTCGGCGAGCACGCGACGCAGCGCGCGCGTCAGCGGCACCTGCTCGTCGCCGAGCACGCCCACGCGGGCCAGGATACGCTCGAGGGCTTCCTCTACAGGGATCACGCGGGGACCGGGATCACGCGGGTATTGTACCGCGGGTCTCGCTCGGGTCACGGCGGGCGGGCCGGCGGGGGGGCGGGCACCCGGAGACCGGCTACTTGGGCTGGCGGAGGACCGGCTGGTACTTCGCGATGAACCGCCGCCGGCTCAGTGAGAAGAGCGCGAAAAACCCGGCGGTGATCAGGACCGCGGTGGGCCCCAGCGGGAAGGCGATGTTCTTGTCGAGCGAGGGGAAGATGATCAGGATGCGCTCGACGAAGATGGCGATCCAGCCCATGAAGAGGATGACCGTGAACACCTTGTGGCGCGTCGGCGGGCGCCCCGTCAGCCGCTTCAGCAGGTACGCGAACGGAACGAGCCAGCCCACGACGAAGATGGCCCAGGCGATGTGCCCCCACGGCGGGTTGAAGAACCGGTTGAGGAAGAACCGGGTCTCCACGGGCACGTTGCCGTACCAGATCACGAGGTACTGGGAGAAGAAGAAGTACATCCACATGACGCACATGGCGAAGGTCAGCTTGGCCATGTCCTGGATGACCGACGGAGTGACCTGAATCACCCCTCGGGCGTTGGCCCGGATCGTCAGGAACGTGACCAGCCCGAATCCCGAGTAGAGCGAGGTGACCACGTAGTAGCCGCCGAAGAGGCCGCTGTACCAGGCCGGGTCGAGCGACATCATCAGGTCGAAGCCCCAGAGCGACAGGATCACCACGAAGAGAATGAGGAGCACGGTCGCGAGCCTGTTGCGGCGCGCGTGGGCCTCGGGGGAGTCCGCTCCCGGCGCGTCCTGGGCGAACACCGCCTTGGCGAACATCAGCGCCACCCAGTAGAGCGCGAGGCTTCCCAACGCGATCCGCAGCGACATGAACGGCACGTTGAGCCAGGCGGCCTTCTTCTCGAGCGGATGGCTGACCCACGAATACAGCGCCGACCGTCCGAAGAAGAGGATCACGAACCCGACGAAGGACACCGGCAGGAAGCCCGCCGTCGTGAGTGCCAGGCGCTTGACGGACGGCGACCACCTCGCCTCCGTCATCTGCATCATCCCGGCCAGCGCCGGGCCCGTGATGGCGAAGCTCGACCAGAAGAGCAGGTTGACGAGGTAGATGCCCCACGTCGCCCGGGGGTCGGAGCCGAGGACGCCCCAGAGGAAGGCGGCAGCGCCGGCCGCGGCCAGCGCCCAGAGGAGCCCCCCGTGCTGCGGTGAAGGCTCGGCGGCAGCCACCGTCGCGCTCATTTCTGGGCCAGCGTCCTGAGGTAGTTGATCACGTGCCACCGCTCCTCGGCGGACAGCGACTCGCCATAGGACGGCATGACGGCGCCGCCGACCGAGAGGTAGCTCTGCCAGTAGCCGTCGGTACGCGCCTTCTGGAGGGCGGGATTGGTGAGATCCGCGGGAGTCACGAACTTGGCCGCCACGAGACCGTTGCCCTTGCCCGAGGCGCCGTGGCAGGGCGTGCAGTACACGACGTAGAGATCGCCGCCCTTCTTGATGGACTCGGGGGTGGCCGGCACCGGGTTCTTCCTTAGCGACGCGGCCTCGCGCTGCTCCTTCGCGTAGTAGAGCTGGCTGCCGCTCCGAGGGAGACTGCCGGGGGCCATCGCGAAGTTCATCTCGCCGGGCATCACGCGCTGGGTCTCTGCCATGTCGTGGTTCCACCGGTACACGATGGCCAGGCCCTGGACGCCCGCGACCGCGCCCACGGCCAGGAGCACGAGGACGAAGACGTACTTCATCATCGCCTCACCTCCTCCGCCCCCGCGGCGGTCAGGAGGGAGCGGACCTGGTCGGCGGCCTCGGCGGAGCAGGCGACGGCCACCCCGAAGCGGTCCACGGTGAAGCGCGGGTCGTAGGTCGCCGACGGCTTGAGCTTGGGCAGCCTGCCCAGCAGGAGGAGGGCTGCCAGGGTCGAGAGACCGCCGAAGAGGATGGTCAGCTCGAAGGCAATGATGACGAACGGCGGGAAGGACACCGGCGCCTTGCCGCCTGTGATCAGCTCCCACTGGAGCGAGGTCCAGATCGTCAGGAAGAAGCCTGTCGCCGTCCCCGTCAGGCCGCCGATCAGCGTGAAGAACCGCACCTTGCTGAGCGGCCGGACCTTCTCGATCTCCTCCTCGATCTCCTCGACCGGCACCGGCGTGTACACGGTCAGCTCCGAGAAGCCCTTGTCGCGGAGCGTCCGGATGGCGTCCAGCGTCGTGTCCACGTGGGCGAAGACGCCCAGCACGTTGGCCGTGGCCATGCTAGTGCTGCCCCCCGTGGGCGTGCTTGAGCGGGTGCGCAAGCGTCTCCTTGACCTCGACGATGGACAGCGACGGCATCACCCGGATGAAACCGAGGAAGAGGATAAGGAAAAAGGCGAAGGAGCCCACGACGATGGTCGTGTCCGTCACGGTCGGGACGTACGTGCCCCACGTGTACGGGTAAAAGTCGAACGCCAGACCCAGGACGATGATGTTGAAGCGCTCGAACCACATGCCGATCAGCACCAGGATCGAGACCACGTACAGCGTTATCACGTGGGTGCGCGGCTTCTTCCAGAAGAAGACGAGCGGCGCCAAGCTGTTGCAGAAGTACTGGAGCCAGAAAGCCCAGGCATACTGCTTGGTCGCCCTGTCGAAGAGCGAGGCCCGCTCGTAGTGCTCGGCGCTATACCAGGTCGTGAAGGCCTCGCAGAGGTAGAAGTACGTCAGCACGAGGCTCGTGAGCAGGATGAGCTTGGCCATGGCGTCGAGGTGCTTGTCGACGATGTAGTCGTACCAGTTGAAGAGGTACCGCATCGGCAGCATCAAGATCAGCACCATGGCGAAGCCGGAGAAGATAGCTCCGTCGACGAAGAAGGGAGCGAACAGCGTCGAGTGCCACCCGGGCACGAGCGCCATCGCGAAGTCGAACGACACGACGCTGTGCACCGAGAGGACGAGCGGGGTCGCCAGCGCCGCGAAGAGCCCGTAGGCGCGCCGGTAGTGGCGCCACTGCGAGTCCGACCCCTCCCAGCCGAGCGCCATAACGGTATAGACCTTCTTCTTGAACCCGGTGGCGCTGTCGCGGAGGGCCGCGATGTCGGGCACCAGGCCCACGAGGAAGAAGACCACGCTGATGGTCAGGTAGGTCGAGATCGCGAAGACGTCCCAGACCAGCGGCGACTTGAAGTTCGGCCAGAGGTAGCGCTGGTTCGGGTACGGCATCAGCCAGTACGCGAACCACATCCGTCCCGCGTGGATCAGCGGGAAGAGGCCCGCCGTCATGACGGCGAAGACCGTCATGGCCTCGGCGCCGCGGAAGATCGAGGTCCGCCACTTCGCGCGGAAGAGGTACAGGATCGCGGAGATCAGCGTGCCCGCGTGCCCGATGCCGATCCAGAACACGAAGGTCGTGATGTACATCGCCCACATCACGGGCGTCCGCTTGCCTGCCGCGCCCATGCCCGTCCAGATCTGGAAGGCCCACGCGAGCACGCCGCAGCCGAGCGTCGCCGCGACGAGGCACATCCAGGCGAAGTAGCCGTTGCCCGGCATGCCTACCGTCCGGATGACGTCGCGGTTGACGTCCGCCCAGGTCGGCTGCCCCGGCTGGGTCGCCACGCTCATGCCTTGTGCTCCTTGCCTTCGCCGTGGGCCTTGGACTCGCCCCGCATGACCTTGGCGAGGTACGTCACGCCAGGCCGGGTGCCGAGTCCGTGCAGCACGTGGTAGCTCCGTGGGCTCGCCGAAAGCTTGGAGACCCGGGTACCGCCGTCCTTCAGGTTGCCGAAGGTGATGGCCTGGGTCGGGCAGGTCTGCTGGCAGGCCGTCTGGATGTCGCCGTCCTTGACCGCCCTGCCGGCCTCGCGCGCCTCGTCCTTGCCCTTCTCGATGCGCTGCAGGCACATGGTGCACTTCTCCATGACGCCCAGCTGGCGCACGGTCACGTCGGGATTCAGCTGGAGGTCGAGCGGCGCGGTCCAGGTGTAGTTGAACCAGTTGAAGCGACGGACGTGGTAGGGGCAGTTGTTGCCGCAGTAGCGCGTGCCGACGCAGCGGTTATAGACCTGCGCGTTGAGCCCTTCCTTCGTGTGGTACGCGGCGTAGACCGGGCAGACCGGCTCGCACGGCGCGATTTCACAATGCTGGCAGAACATCGGCAGGAAGACATTGGCCTTGCCGGCCCCATTGTGCTCCCAGCGCTCGAGGCGTATCCACTGCTGGGCGCGCCCGTAGGCGACCTGCGCTTTCCCGACGACGGGCACATTGTTCTCAGCCGAACAGGCGACGACGCAGGCCTGGCAGCCCGTGCAGGAGTCCACATCCACCGCCATGCCCCAGCGGTACTCCGGGTACTTCACCTTCGGGTACATGCTCGGGTGGCTCGCGCCCTCCGGGGCCTTGCCGCGCAGCTCCATCTCGCGCGCCGCAGCCAGCCCCACCACCTCGACGATCTCGCGGTTGTCGTCGTCGAAGGTGGCCTGCGGGATCGCGAGTGGCCTCCGCGCCCCGGTCTTGGCGAGGGAGACCTTCACGGCCAGATGCGGCAGTCCGCCCGACGCGGCTTCCGGCACCGGGCCGAGCAGGCGCATCGGATTCGCGCCCGTGTTGAGGACTACGTCGTTGGCGGCGTTGCTGCGAAGCCTGCCGCCTCGAGCGAAGGCGCCCGGGTAGTCGTGCCCCTGCCCCATCGCCACGGCCACCGCCGCCGGGTGCAGCGTGGTCGAGGGCCAGGCGGGCAGCTCGATGGTGCCGTGGGGCGAGGTCAGCCTGACGATGTCGCCGCGTTCGAGCGCGAGCTTGGCCGCGGTCTCGGCCGGCACCTCGACCCATCCGTCCCAGGCGATCTGCGTCATGGTGTCGGGCGCTTCCTGGAGCCACGGCTGGTCGGCGCCGCGGCCGTCGTAGAAGCGCGACGAGGGATAGACGATGAGCGCGTGGGAACCGGTGCCCTCGAGCTTCGCGGGCTCTGCGCTCACGCGGCTCGTGTCGATCTTCGCCGACGTAGGAGCCTGAGCCTGAGCGCGCCAAGCGCCGCCCCGTCTCAATGACTCCTCCCAGAAATCGGCGAAGGGCTTGCCCGCGCCGTACTCCCGCGCCAGCCCCTGCCACTGCTCCTTGACGTAGGCCTCGAAGCTCGCCCACTTGAGCGGGCCCTTGCCTTCTTCCGTCCCGAGCGCCTGGCGGCCGACCGACAGCAGGATGTCACCCGCCGCCTTCCCCTCGACCGGCTTGCCGTCGATCACCACGGGTCCCATCGTCGGCTGCATGAGCCCGATGACGCCGTCCCGCGCCGCGTAGTCGCCCCAGGACTCGAGCGGGTGCAGCGACGGGAGAACGAGCCCGGCCTTGGCCGTGCTGTCGCTGGGCCGACTGGCCAGGCTCACCACCAGCGGGACTTTGGCAAGAGATTCGACGAAGCCCGACTTGGGCGGCATGCCGTAGACTGGGTTGACGTCGGCCAGGATCAGCACCTCGATCTCGCCCGCGGCCATGGCCTTCCCGAGCTTGAGCATGTCGGCGTAGGGGCTCGCCTTGCCGAGCGGCGAGTCGGCGCCGAAACGCACGGTCTTCCCGACCGCGCCGACGGCGACATTTAGGAGGTTGACCGCCACGAGAGTCTCCGTGGCCTGAGGCCCTGCCGCGGCCATGCCACCGCCCACCGCCAGAGCGCCCTTGGCCCCCGCGAAAGCGTGGGCGACGCGCTTGATCGCTTCGGCGGAGACGCCCGAGAGCTCGGCGGCCTTCGCGAGATCCACGCCCTTGACCGCGGCGCGCAGCGCGCCCGCGTCAGCCTCCTTGGCCTGGAGCCCCTCGTCGACGATCGCCTTGAGGATCGCCAAGGCCAGGAGCCCTTCGGTGCCAGGGGCATTGCGCAGCCATTCGTCCGCGTTGGCGGCCGTCATGGACTGGCGGGGTTCGACGGCGACGAACGTGCCGGCGCGCCCGCGGCCGAGCGCGTGCATCTTGGCAAATGAACCGGCGTAAGAGACCGGGTTGAGCCAGGTCTCGAGGAAGTCGGCGCCGAAGGACAGCAAATAGCCCGCGTCCTCGATGGCGTAGTGCGGGATGGCGTCGCGGCCGAAGGTCGCGCGGTTGGCCGCGCGGAGGGCTTCGTAGCCGAGCGGCTCGTACGCGATGCGCGCTCTCGCGCCGAGCGCGCGCGTCCATTCGTCCATGAGCCGCCCGAGGCTTCCCGTCTCGAGGGCGCTTACTAGGGCGATCCGGCTCCCCTGCCGTCCCTTGACGAGCTCCGCCAGCTTGCCTGCGAGCTGTTTCTCGGCCTCATCCCAGCTTACCTGCTTGCCGGCCTGGAGCGGGCCGCGGTAGCGGTCCGGGTGGTACAGCCCCTGGAGCGCGGCCTGGCCACGGATGCAGAGGGCGCCCGCGTTGACCGGGTGGTCGGGATTGCCCTCCAGCTTGATGACCCGCCCGTCGCGGTTCTTGACGACGAGGCCGCAGCCCGCCGGGCACTCGCGGCACACCGTGGAAAAATACGAGGCCACGCCCGGCACGATCCCGTCAGGCGGGACCACGTATGGGATCAGCTTCTGCGAGACGCGCCCCAGCAGCTCGTCGGCGTCCTGGCCGCAGCCGCCCGCGGCCACGGCCGCCCCGGAGGTCGCGACGATCTTGAAGAATGACCGGCGATCGATCCCGCTCATTCACCTCTCCCTGCTGCGGCAATTCCGGAGGCGGCCGAACTGCTGCGGTGATAAAACGGGGGCGCTTGGATTCCGGAGGTTGAAGCTGGGACGGAAACGGCGAGCTCACGGACCATCTACGCTCGTACGCTCCTCGCGCGGCATCGCGCAGGCAAGACATGCGCTTCCAAGACGTGCGATCCAAGCTGGCCGGTAAACGGAACGACGAGGCTCCAGGCTCGCGGCCTTGTGAACCCTATCACGCGGGAAAATCGAGGTCAATAGCGATGTCCGGCCAAGGTGCCCTGCGGGCCCCAGCCGGCCCCAACGTTCCGATGTCGACCGGCTCAGCGAGCCTTCGCGAAGGCCCGGCGGGCAGCCCCGGCGGCTTCCTCGAGGTCGGAGACGCCGTGGGCGAGCGACACGAACGCCGCCTCGAACTGCGAGGCGGCAAGGAAGACGCCGCCGTCGAGCATCGCGTGGAAGAAGCGCCCGTAGCGCGCCGTGTCCGAGCGCTTCGCGGAGGCGAAGTCGGTCACCGCCGCGGCGGTGAAGAAGGCGGTCAGCATCGAGCCGACCCGGTTGACCACGAGCGGCACGCCGGCGGCCTTCGCCCCGTCGACGAGGCCCGCCTCGAGCCGCGCCCCCGATTCCTCGAGGCGCGCGTAGACCCCGGGGCTCGCGAGCGCCCGCAGCGTGGCGAGCCCCGCCGCCACGGCGAGCGGGTTGCCGGAGAGCGTCCCCGCCTGGTAGACGCCACCGAGCGGCGCCACGCGCTCCATGATAGCCCGCGGGCCGCCGTAGGCGCCGACCGGAAGGCCGCCCCCGATGATCTTGCCGAGGCAGGTGAGATCCGGCCGGACTCCATACAGCGCCTGGGCGCCGCCGTAGGCGACGCGGAAGCCCGTGATCACCTCGTCGAAGATCAGCAGCGCCCCGTACGTGTCGCAGAGGGCTCTCAACCCCTGGAGGAAGCCGGACGCCGGCGGCACGACGCCCATGTTGCCGGCGACGGGCTCGACGATGATGGCGGCCACGTCCCGCCCCCGCGCCGCCATGACGCGCTCGACGGCGGGAAGGTCGTTGAACGGCGCGGTCAGTGTCAGCGAAGCGAGGACCGCGGGAACGCCCAGACTGTTGGGCACGCCGAAGGTGGCGCCGCCCGAGCCTGCCTTGACCAGCAGACTGTCGGCGTGGCCGTGGTAGCACCCCTCGAACTTGGCGATGACGTCACGCCCCGTGGCGCCTCGTGCCAGACGGATGGCGCTCATCGCGGCCTCGGTGCCGGAGGAGACGAGGCGCGTCATCTCCATGGAGGGCACGACGCGCGAGATCAGCTCCGCCATGTCCACCTCGGCCGCCGTGGGGGCGCCGTAACTCGTCCCGCGGGCGAGCGCCTCGCCCACGGCCTCGACCAGCATGGGCGCCGCGTGGCCCAGGATCAGCGGACCCCACGAGCCCAGGAAATCGATATAGGTGCGGCCGTCCACATCCGTCATGCGGCAGCCTTCGGCGCGCGCGACGAAGAAGGGCCTGCCGCCAACGCCGCGGAAGGCGCGCACGGGACTGTTGACGCCGCCGGGGATCACCCGCTGGGCTCTCTCAAAGAGCGCGTCGGAGCTTTGCGGAATCGCGCCTCCGGGATCAGTCATCCGGCTTCTTCCACTCGGCGGCCCCGAAGTCGTGGATCGCCGGGTCCCAGCGGAACACCCCCACCTCCGCCGCGCGGCGCTCCACCACGGAGAGCACCACGTAGGCCGCGTCGGGATAGGCAGGCTCGCCGTTGATCAAGGCGTTGGCCCTGTCGGTGGGGGAAAAGTATGCACCGGCGTCGATGTGCGAGTGGTAGATCGTCAGGACCCGGAAGCCCTGCGCCTCGTGGCGGCCCATGGCGATCAGGTCTCGCGGGTCGATGTAGTAGGCGGTCCGCGCGTCGCGAGGGTGACGCGTGGGGTCCTTGGCGTGCAGCTCGTTCTGGATGTTGCGGCACGCCAGGAGGAGGCGCTCGGGCGAAGCACCTGGCCGCTCCATCACGACCCCGCAGCACTCGGACGGGTACGCAGCAAGCGCCTGGGCCTGGATCCTCGCGTATTCCTCCGGCGTCAGGATCATCGTGCGCGAGTCAGTCAGCCCCCGGCGAGAGCTGGCCCGCCCCCTGCAAGGGCAGGCCCGCCCCCTGCAAGGGCAGGAATGATCGACACCTCGTCGCCATCCTTCAGCGGCGTCTGAAGCCCCTGGAGCGACTCGATGCCCTCGTTGTTCACGTAGATGTTGACGTGGTGGTGGATCTCGCCGGCCTCGTTGCGGACGAGGCCCTTGAGACCGCTGAAGCTCCCCTCGAGCTCGTCGAGCAGCCCGCGGATATCGCGCGCATCGACGGACACGCGGTCCTTGTTGTTCGTGGCGCGGCGAAACGGCGTCGGGATATACACGTCAATGCTCATGGCTCTCCTCCTCGCGGTCCTAGAACGACACGCTGAGATAGCGCTCGCCAGTATCGCACAGCACTGTCACGACGACCCGGTCCGACGGCAGCGCTTCGGCGACGCGGCAGGCCGCCCAGACGTTGGCGCCGGCCGAGATGCCGACCAGCAGCCCCTCTTCCCTTGCCAGGCGCCGGGCCGTCGCGGTGGCGTCCTCGTCACGGACCAGGATGATCTCGTCGAGGACGGCGCGGTTGAGCACGCCCGGCACGAAGGATGCCCCGATGCCCTGGATGCCGTGGGGCCGCGCCCTGCCTCCCGAGAGCACCGGCGAGCGCGCTGGCTCGACGCCGATCACGCGGATGCCCGGCACGCGCTCCTTGAGCACCTCGCCCACGCCCGTGACGGTGCCGCCGGTGCCCACGCCGGCGACAAAGGCGTGCAGGCGCTCCTCGGTCGCGTCCAGGATCTCGAGCGCCGTCGTCCGCCGATGCGCCTCGGGGTTGGCGGGGTTCTCGAACTGCTGTGGCATGAAGTAGTCGGGGTGCTCGCGCCGGAGCTCCTGCGCGGCGAACACGGCGCCGCTCATGCCCTCGACGGCCGGGGTCAGGTGAATCTCGGCGCCGTAGCGCGCGAGGAGACGCTGGCGCTCCACGCTCATGTCATCGGGCATGGTCAGGATGAGCCGGTAGCCGCGGACCGCGCAGACCATGGCGAGCCCGATGCCCGTATTGCCGCTCGTCGGCTCGACCACGACGGCGCCGGGCTTGAGCAGCCCCCGGCGCTCGGCGTCCTCGATCATGGCGACGGCGATCCTGTCCTTGACGCTGCCTCCCGGGTTGAGCGACTCCATCTTCGCGAGGACCGCGGCGCCGCCGGCAGCGGGCAGCCTGTTGAGCTTCACGAGCGGCGTGCCTCCCACGACATCGAGCACCGACGCGGCGATGCGCGGTCGAGCGGCCGCTGAAGGTCTACGTAGGGTCATGGCGTGCAATCCTATCGGGAACGCAGGTTCCCAGGCAAAAAAAAAGGTCAGATGTGGTACATGGGCTTCGTCGACGCCCGCCGCTCCAACGCCTGCCGCCTGAGATCCTCGAGCGTCGTGCCGTCCACCACCGAATCCATGGCCTCCGACACCGCCCGCCAGAGCTGAATGAGATCGCCGCCCCCATCACCGACCGATCCGCGCGCGGCGCGCCCGGCGGAGCCGACCCCCTGCTGGCCCTCGACGGCGCGGAGCAGCGCGCCGGCCGTGATCTGGGCGGGCGGCTTCGCGAGACGGTAGCCGCCGGCCGAGCCGCGCCGCGAGTGGAGAAACCCCGCCCGCTTGAGCCCGAGCAGCACCTGCTCGAGGTAGCGCTGGGGAATGCCCTGGCGCCTGGCGATGTCCTGGATCGGCTGGAGCCTCTCGCCGTCGTCGCACAGCGCCAGGTCGAGCATCGCCTTGATGGCGTACTCGCCCTTCGCGGAGATCCTCACCTCCGCCCCCGCTCCAGGATCCGCGCCGCCTCCTTGGCGAAGTAGGTGATGACGATGTCGGCGCCGGCCCGCCTGATGCCCGTCAGCGCCTCCATCATGGCGGCCTCTTCGTCGAGCCAGCCGAGCTGGCCCGCCGCGCGGAGCATGGCGTACTCGCCGGACACTGAGTAGGCCGCCACGGGAAGCCCGAACTCGTTCTTGACCCTGGCAATGACGTCGAGGTACGGCAGCGCAGGCTTGACCATCACGATGTCGGCGCCCTCGTCAATGTCGAGCGCAACCTCGCGCATCGCCTCGGCCGAGTTCGCGGGGTCCATCTGGTAGGAGCGCCGGTCGCCGAACTGCGGCGTCGAGTCCGCCGCCTCCCGGAACGGCCCGTAGAACGCCGAGGCGTACTTAGCCGAGTAGGCCATGATCGGCGTCTCCTGGTAGCCCGACTCGTCGAGGGCCTCGCGGATGGCCGCCACGCGCCCGTCCATCATGTCGGACGGCGCCACCATGTCGGCGCCCGACTCGACGTGAGACACCGCCGTACGCGCGAGGAGATCGAGCGTCGGGTCGTTCTTGACCCTGCCGTCCTCGACGACGCCGCAGTGGCCGTGGCTCGTGTACTCGCAGAGGCAGACGTCGGTCACGACCAGGAGATCGGGGATGGTCTCCTTCACCGCACGCACGGCCTGCTGGACGATGCCGTCCTCCGCATAGGCCTCGCTGCCGCGCGGGTCCTTCTCCGCCGGCAGGCCGAAGAGCAGCACCGCGGGGATGCCCATGGACGCGGCGTCCTTGCACTCCTTGAGCAGCTCGTCTATGGACAGGCGGAACTGCCCCGGCATGGGACCGATGGGCTCGCGCACGCCACGACCGTGAACGGCAAAGAGCGGATAAACGAGGTCGTCCGTGCGGAGCACGGTCTCGCGGACCATCTTGCGCAGGAGCGGAGACTCGCGGAGCCGGCGCGGCCGGTACAATGGATACGGCATGTCTCAGGCCTCCTTATCCATCCTCAACATGCCTTTCGGCATGTTGACCGTGGACCAGGTCAATCGCTTCAGTATGCCGTTCGGCATGTTGACCGTGGGCCAATCACGTTGCGTCATTCGCGCGCGATGGTCCCGAGGCATAGTGGTCGGTGATGGCTTGGGCCAGCGCTGGGATAGTGTACTCCCTCGGGACAATCCGCGTCTCGAGTCCAAGGACTAGGGCGGTGGCGCGCGTCACTGGGCCGATGCAGGCCACGGCTACGCCGCGGAGGAGCCCCGGCAGGCTCTCGCCGGGGAAGAGCTCGGCGAAATGACGGACGGTGGACGAGCTGGTGAAGGTGACGACGTCGACCCGGCCCTCGCCGAGCGCCACGCGGAGCTCGCCCGCGTCCTCGGCCGCCGGCCGCGTCCGATAGGCCGGCACCTCGTCGACCCTGGCGCCCGCGGCCTCGAGGAGCGTCACGAGCACATCGCGGGCCTCGGCGGCCCTGGCGAGGAGGACGCGCTCTCCGGGCCTGATCAGGGCGCGCAGCCGCTCGGCGAGCGCTTCGGCGACGTACTCCTCGGGCACGACCTCGGCCTCGAGTCCCATGACATGGAGAGCCTCGGCAGTGGCGGGACCGATCGCGGCCAACCGGCGCCCGCGAAGCGCGTCGGCGCCGCGGCCCTTCTCCTCGAGACGGCGCCGCGTCATCTCCACGCCGTTGACGCTGGTGAAAACCGCCCACCGGTAGTCGTCGAGACGCTCGAGCGCGCGGTCCAGCGGTTCCCACGAGGCGGGAGGCTCGATGGCGATGGTCGGCACGAGGAGGACTCGCGCGCCGGCCGCTTCAAGCAGGCCGGCGAAGGCCTGGGCCTGGGCGCGCGGGCGCGTCACGACGACGACCCTACCGCGGAGCGGCCGCGCGGCCGCGACGGCCGTCATGCGGGGCCTCCGGCGTCGAGTAGTGCGCGCGCCCCGCGGGCCAGCAGATCGTCCGCCAAACGCTCGCCGAGCGCTTCCGCCCGTGAGCCCGGTCCGCTCACCTCGCCCGTGAGCACGGTCACGCCGTCGGAGCTCGCCACGAGCCCGGCCATCGAGATGGCGTCGCCGTCGAGGCGCGCGTGGCCCGCCACCGGCGTGTGGCAGCCCGCGCCGAGACGGCGGAGGAACGCGCGCTCCGCCAAGGCCTGCATCCTCGTCCCGGCGTGGTCCACGCCCCGCAGCGCCTCGAGCACTTCGGTGTCGGCCGTTCTCGCCTCTACGCCCAGGATGCCCTGCCCCACGGCGGGAAGAAACTCCTCCACGGGCAGCGCGTGGGCGTGCTCGGGCTTCAGGCCCAGGCGATCGAGCCCCGCGCGGGCCATGACGAGGCCGTCGCAGAGACCTTCATCGAGCTTGCGCAGCCGCGTGTCCACGTTGCC
Organism: Candidatus Methylomirabilota bacterium; assembly: GCA_035936835.1. Classification (NCBI taxonomy): domain Bacteria; phylum Methylomirabilota (SeqCode); species Candidatus Methylomirabilota bacterium. The sequence goes on from DASYVT010000015.1 coordinate 26,964, forward strand.
GCGGATAGGCTCGATGCTGAGGTCGGGACGCCGGGCGAGGAGCAAGGCGCGCCGTCTCAGGCTCGAGGTGGCGACGCGGGCGCCCCGCGGCAGCTCGTCGAGCCCGCCGCCCGAGCGCGTGAGCAGGACATCGCGTGGGTCTTCACGAGGGGGATAGGCCGGGAGCCAGAGACCGGCGGGCAGCTCGGCGGGCATGTCCTTGAGGCTGTGGACGCCCGCGTCCACCCGGCCGTCGAGGAGAGCCTCCTCGATCTCCTTCACGAAGAGCGCCTTGCCCCCGAAATCGGCGAGGGCGACGTCCGCCAGACGATCGCCCGACGTGCGGATGACCACGACCTCGATCTCCGCGCCGCGCGCGCGGAGTGCGTCGGCGACCTGCCCAGCCTGTGCGACGGCAAGCCGGCTGCCTCTGGTGCCGAGGCGGAGCGTCCTCATGGCGGAGGCCCGGTCCGGCCCTTGGCCCCGAGCCCGAACACCTCCGAGATGACCTCGATCCAGCGGCGCGCATGGCCCGCCCGCGACGAGTCGCGCAGCTTGACCGTGGGGCCGTGCAAGACCTTGTTCACGATGGCCTGCGAGAGCGCCTCGAGCGCCTGCTTCGTCGCCTCATCCGCTCCCGGCAGGCGTCCGAGCGCGCGCGCCACCTCGCCCCGCCTAATAGCCTCCAGCTTTTCCCTTAACGACACGATGGTCGGCACGACCTCGAGATCTCTGAGTCGCTCGGCGAACTTTCGGACCTCACCCTGGACCAGCGCCTCGCCCCGCTGCGCTTCGCGCTGGCGCTCGCGCAGGTTGGACTCGACGACCGAGCGGAGGTCGTCGACGTCGTAGCAGAAGGCGTTGTCGAGGTCGTTGACGGCGGGCTCGACGTTCCGCGGCACGGCGATGTCGATGAAGAAGAGCGGACGCTCGTGGCGCGCGCGCAGCACCGCCTCGACGTCGGCGCAGCGGATGATGGGCTCGGGGGCTGCCGTGGAGGTGATGACGATGTCCACCTCGGCCATCACCGACGGGAAGTCCTCGTACCTGACGGCCGTGCCCGCGAGGTCACGCGCCAGGTCCTGGGCGCGGCCCCAGGTGCGGTTGGCGACGTACACGGGCAGCGTCCCCTGATCCTGGAGGTGCCGGGCGGCCAGCTCGCCCATCTCCCCCGCCCCGATCAGCAGCACCGTCTTGCCGTCGAGGCTGCCGAAGATCTTTCGCGCCAGCTCGACGGCGGCGAAGGACACGGACACGGCAAAGCGCCCGATCTCCGTCTCGGTCCGCACACGCTTGGCGACGGCGAAGGCCTGGCTCATCAGCGCGTGCAGCATCGGCCCCACGACGCGGCACGACTGGGCGAGCGCGAAGGCGTCCTTGACCTGACCCAGGATCTGCGGCTCGCCCAGCACCATGGAGTCGAGGCTTGCGGCGACCCGGAAGGCGTGCAGGACCGCGTCGGCGCCCGTCTTCGTGTAGAGCAGCGGCTCGAGAGCCTGGAAGTCCAGGCCCCGCTGGGCGCTCATCCCACGGAAGGCGGCGCCGCGGGCCTCGCCGGGCACCTCCGCGACGCCGTAGACCTCGACGCGGTTGCACGTGGAGAGGATCATCAGCTCGGAGCAGACGCCGCGCCCCGCGACGTCTCGCAGCACCTCGCGCAGCTTGTCCTCCTCGAGGGCGAGCTGCTCCCGGACTTCGATGGGCGCGGTCCTGTGGGACAGCCCGGCGACGAAGACGGTGTGGATCATGAGCCGTGCCGCCCGTGGAAGAGGGCGCCTGCGCCAAGCGTCGCCAGTAGCACGCAAAAGCCGGCGATCGCGAAGTAGGCGGCCCGGCGGCCCCGCCACCGGCCGACCGCGCGGCCCGACAGCGTCGCCGCGTAGACCAGCCACATGACCAGCGAGAAGAGCGCCAGCGGGTCGCCGGCCAGCAGGCTGGCCCAGGAGCGCCCAGCCTGGGGCACGCCCCAAGCTCGGAGAATACCAAGAACGAGCCCGACCGTGAGGAACGGGAAACCCACGGTGAGCGTCACCAGCGTCAGATGGTCGAGCGTCTCGAGCGCCGGGAGCCCGTAGTAGAAGGCGCCGCGGCGCTTGGCCTTGATCTGCCGCTCCTGGAGCACGTACATGAGGGCGCTGCCGAAGTTGAGGACCAGCGCGGCCAACCCCACCAGGATCAGCGCCACGTGGACGACGGCCCAGCCGCTCTGCGACTGCGGCTCGAGAGCCAGGCCCCTGAGCCCCGTCGGCAGCCCCAGGCCCAGAGCCAGGATCGCCGGCAGGAAGAAGGCGCCGAAGGTCGTGATCCCGTAGCTGTACTCGATCCAGAGACCGAAGAGCACCGCGACCCAGATCACGACCGAGACGCCCTCGGCCAGGGTCAGCACAGGGGCACGGCGGAGTTCCGCCCAGCGGAGGATGATCGCCCCGGTGTGGCACGCCCAGCCAGCCGCGGTCAGCAGTCGCGCGAAGCGCGCCAGATCCTCCCGTCGTCCGAAGAGCGAGCCCAGAGCCGCGGCGGCGGCGACGATGTAGGCCGTGAGCGCGACGTCAAAGACGACGGCGTTCATGCGGGGGGGTCTGAGTCCGGTGGCAAGAGCTGGGCAAGGGACGGCGTGCCCCGCCAGTACCCTTCCCGCGCGGCGTAGTAGTCGAGGTGGGGCGAGGCCCAATCTTCCACGAGCGGCGAGGCCGCGTTCCAGCGCTCCCGCCGGTCCACGCCCTTGAGATAGCCCCGGCAGGCCAGGCACGCCTCCACGAAGTAGCCCTCCTCGGCGCCCCCGGCCACGAGCCGCACCATGTCGCCCGACTGCCACGCCTGGCAGAAGGGACAGCGAAGGCGCGCGGCCGTCCAGGCGCCGCCGCAGAGATGGCAGGACAGCCGCCGCCGGCCGTCTTCGAGCAGGTCGCCGTAGGACGGCAGGCCGCCGCACCACGGACAGAAGCCACGGTCCCAGCCGCCCTCCGGCAGCGCGCGGACCCGTGAGAAGAAGGTCTCGAGCGCGGGGCGCATGCCAGCATGGGCGAGGAAACCCGCGAGGTGGGCGGGGAGACCGGTCTCGTCCTGGAGCGCCGCGGGCTGGAGCGCCGCGGGCTGGAGCGCCGCGGCCGCGTCCTTGCCGGAGGCCGGGAAGAGCGCGGCCGGCCCGATGCGTCCCGCGTCCCAGGCCTCGGCGAATCGTCCGAGCGCCAGGGCGTCGTCGGGTCCGGCAGCTGCAAGCCGCTCCATGACCGGCCCCAGAAGGTCTTCGAGAGACTCGGGTGCGATGGCGGGTAGAGCCTCGGCAAGGAGCGGTACGCCCCTCTCCCAGCGCTCCAGGCACTCCTCCGCGCTCGACTTTAAGGGCTCAACCCCGGGATCCTGCCAACCGCGCCAGCCATCGAGCACCGAGGTCCACAGAGCGAGCGCGTCGCCCATGGCCCGCCGCCGCGTGAGCATCTCCTGCCACTCCGCACACAGCCCCGCGTAGTCCGGCATGGCTCAGGAGGGGTCCGGCAGCTCGAGGGCCTGGCCGGCGTACAGGTTGAGGCTTTCACCGCGGAGATAGCCCACCACGGTCACGCCGAGCTGCTCGGCGAGGGCGACGGCCATCTCCGTGGGCGAGGTGCGCGAGGCGACGACCGGCACGCCCATGCGGGCGGCCTTGAGCAGCATCTCGGAGGACACGCGCCCCGTGGAGAGGAGAATCCTGTCCGTCGCGGGGATGCCGCGAAGCAGCGCCATGCCCATGAGCTTGTCCACGGCGTTGTGGCGGCCCACGTCCTCGGCGACCAGCAGCACCCTGTCGCGGTCGGCCAAGGCGGCGCCGTGGATGCCCCGCGAGGCGCGGTAGTGGACGGCCTCCTGGATGAGATCGCGCATCCGGTCCCCCAGCTCCGCTGGGCGGACGCGCAGGTCCGACGCAATGCGCGGAAAGAGCCGCGGGTCGATGCGGAACGTGATGCCGCCGCCGCAGCCGGACGTCAGGATGCGCTCCGTGGGCAACGTCACCGGCCGCGTCAGCGTCACGTCTGCGCGGCCGTCCACCTCGGAGATCTGGAGCCCCGCGACCTCGTCGAGGCTCCCGATGACCTTCTCCATCCAGAGGTACCCCAGGACGAGGGCATCCAGCTCGAACGGCGAGCAGAGGAGAGTCAGGAAGCGCTCGCCGTCGACGTAGACGGTCAGCGGCTGCTCGCGGACGACTTCGCCCTTGACCTCGTCCAGGCGACCGCTCTTGAGCTGGAAATAGGTGCGCATGGCCCTATCGTGCCATGCCCGTCGGGAAAGGCAAAGGGCCCCCGGTAGGAGACCCTTGCTCTATCGCCAAATCTGACGCGGAAGCCGGTGGGGGCGTCCGGGGCGAATTGTGAGGCGCAGCCGAAGGCGAGCCGAGCTCACCCTCAGCAGGAGCGGCGGTCGCTCCCCCCCGGAACCAAAAAGTTCAAGCGTTGGCCATGACGATGACGTAGCGCAGGATGAATCCGCCGACCAGCACGAGGGCGGCGGGCACGGCCCCGGGCAGCTTGAGCCCGACGAGATCCACCAGCAGCGGGATGACGAGCCCGACAACCACGAGGCCGCCCCAGAAGAGCGGAGCCAGCTGGCCCGAAACGAGCGGCCCGGCCGCCCCCCCCAAAAGCACAAGGAAGGCCGCGAGCACCACTATCTCGAACATGATGGCGTAGCGGTCGGCGCGCTTGACCTTGCTGAACCCCTCGCCCGCCGACTCACCGGAAAGGTAGAGCAGCAGCGAGATCGCCGCCATGCCCGTCGAAGCGCCCGACGCCAGGAAGAGCGCGCCCAAGAGACGCGCGTCCGTCCAGAACGGCAGCGCAGTGGCGGAGAGGAGCACGCCCGTGTAGGCCGCGATGAAGAAGCCGGAGATTGTGCCGATCAGGCTCAGCCGCCGCCTGAGCGGGGCGACGCCCTCGCCGCCGGCGAAGGAGAGCGCCGAGGACAGGAAGGCAAAGGCGCCGAAGACGCCGAGCATCCACGCGCCGATCGACATCGGGTTCGAGAACTTGAAGTACATGACCATGTTGAGGAAGCGACTCGGCGTGCCGAGGTCGAGGATCAGAAGGATGCCGCAGAGGCCGATCAGCAGCAGGGCCAGCACGTAGCCGATGCGGAAGACGCTCTTGTCCCTGGGGCTGCCGAAGTTGTCCGCGATGGCGGCCGTGAAATAGGCGCCGCCGGCGATGCCGCCGAGGAAGAAGTACCAGACGATCAGGAGATGCCAATCGGGGTTCTTAAGCATCGCCGCCGCCCGTAGGGCTGCCGCCGGCTGGGGCATTGCCGCCGCGCTCGCGGAAGGCCAGGACCGCCCCCACCCCGACCAGCAGCGCCGAGCCTACCGAGAGGAGGGAATCGACCAGCACGTTACGCTGGGGCAGGAGCGGCTTCTCGGGAAGGGCGTACGTGGACGGCTTGTCGAGCAGCAGGAAGAAGGCGTTGAGCCCTCCCAGCGGCCCGTTGCTGTCGGCGCCGTAGAGCTGCGCCTGCTTGTAGCCCATCTCCTTGAGCGCCGCGACGCGCTTGCCGGCCTTGGTCACCAGCTCGTCCCGGAAGCCGAACTGGATGGACTCCGTGGGGCACGCCTTGGCGCAGGCGGGCCCGAGCCCGTTGTGGATGCGGTCGTTGCAGAAGGTGCACTTGTTGGCCCGCCCCGTGTCGTGGTTGAAGGAGACCACGCCGAAGGGGCAGGCGCTGACGCAGTAGCGGCAGCCGTTACAGACGTCCTGGTTGATGTTGACCGTGCCGAACTCGGTCCGGTAGATAGCCCCGGTCGGGCACGCGTCCAGGCAGCCGGCCTGGGCGCAGTGCTTGCACACGTCCGACATGAGGAGCCAGGAGAGCTCGCCGTTCGCCTGGGGCTTCTCGATGAAGCGGACCAGGCGGTACGTCTTGTCGGTGAACGTGGCGTGGTTCTGGTAGGAGCCCGTCCACTCCGGCTGCTCGCTCGGCAGCTCGTTCCACTGCTTGCAGGCGACCTGGCAGGCGCGACAGCCGATGCACAGCGACGTGTCCGTGAACATCGCCAGCGTGCGGGCCATGGCTACACCTCCCCCTTCTTGACGTTGCACATGAAGGCCTTGGTCTCCTGGATGTACACCGTCGGGTCCGCCACCGTGGCCGAGAGGTCGTTGGTGATGTCACCCTTGCTGCCCGGGAGCGAGTCTATGCCTTTCCACCCCCAGTGCCACGGCACGCCGATCTGGTGCACCGTCTTGCCGTCGATCTTGAAGGGCTTGAGGCGGTGCGTGACCATGGCCTTGACGACGATCTTCCCGCGCGGGGTCGACACGGTGACCTTGTCGCCGTTGGCGATACCGATCTCCTTCGCCAGCTCCTGGCTGATCTCGGCGAAGTGGGACTCGAACATCTCCGCCAGCATCGGCAGGTAGCGCGACATGACGCCGGAGAGGTGGTGCTCCGTCAGCCGGTACGTCGTGATGACGTAGGGGTAGTCCTTCGAGCCCAGCGGGACCAGGTCGTTCTTGTGGTCCGGCAAACTCCAGATCTTGGCGACAGGGTTGTTCTGCTGCTTCGACAGCAGGTTCCGCGTCGGCGACTCGATCGGCTCGTAGTGCTCGGGGAACGGCCCGTCGTTGAGCGGGCCGAAGAAGGCGCCGACGAGGTCGGCGCGCATGATGAACGGCTTGTCCCCATTCTTGGCGTCGGGCGCCAGGAAGGCGTTGAAGTCCGGCACGTCGAGCCCGACCCACTTGCCCTTCTTGTCCGGGGTCTGGCCCGGCGCCTCCGGGTCCCACCAGATGAGCTTCTTCTTCTCGCTCCAGGGCTTGCCGGCAAGGTCAGCCGACGCGCGGTTGTAGAGGATGCGCCGATTGGCCGGCCACGAGAAGGCCCAGCCGTGGGCCAGGTAGTCCTTCTCGTCGGGCGGCTTGTGGGCATTGGCCTTGTTCACGAGCTTGCCGTCAGGGCCCTCGACCGTGACGCCGGTGTAGATCCAGCAGCCGCTGGCCGTTTTGCCGTCGTCCGTCATGTGGACGAAGGTGTTGAGCGCCTGCCCCTTCTTGTAGACGAGCTTGCCGTCCTTGTCGTTGATGTCCTCGGTCGCGAAGCCGTTGATCTCCTTGAGGACCAGCTCCATGTCGGGGTGGTCGGGCTTCTCGCCGAAGGTGAAATTGGCGGCGAGGAACCCCTTGTCGCGCTCCTTCTTCGAGCCCGCGTACATCTTCTGGAGGCGGTGGGCGAGCGTGCAGACGAACTGGGCGTCGGTCTGGACCTCGCCCGGAGGGTTGACCGACTTCTCGTGCCATTGGATGAGTCGCATGGTGTTGGTCAGCGAGCCGTCCTTCTCCGCGGCGGGGGCGGCCGGGATGAAGAAGACCTCGGTCTTGACGTCCTTGGGGTTGGTGCCGGGCGTCTTCCATACCTCCGCCGTCTCCGTCAGGAAGATGTCCACGACCACCATCCAGTCGAGCTTCTGCATGGCCGCGCGCGCGAGCTTGGCGTTGGGCCCGCCGACAGCCGGGTTTTGACCGTCGCAGAGGAAGGCCTTGACCTTGCCCTTGTACATATCCACGAAGGTGTGCTGGTGGCTGTAGGCGTCGGTGGAGGCGCGCTTGGGCAGCCACTGGTAGCCGAACTCGTTGTCCTTCGTGGCGGCATCGCCGTAAAAGGCCTTGAGCAGGCTCACGAAGAACTTGGGCTTGTTGATCCAGAAGCCGCCCTTCGGCGTCTCCTTCTCGAGGTAGGTCTTGAGGTCGGGATGCGCGTCCCGGAGCGGCATGGCCATGTACCCGGGCAGCTCGTGGTAGAGCAGCTCCAGGTCGGTGGCGCCCTGGACGTTGGCGTGGCCGCGCAGCGCGGTGACGCCGCCGCCGGGCCGCCCGATGTTGCCGAGCAGGAGCTGGAGCATGCACAACGCCCGGATGTTCTGGACGCCGTTGGTGTGCTGGGTCAGGTTAAGCGCGTACGTGATGGTGCCGGTCTTCTCACGCCCGGAGGTGCCGCAGTAGAGCTGGGCCACCTCGACGAACTTGGCCTTGGGGATGCCGCAGACGCGCTCGACCATCTCGGGCGTGTAGCGGCTGTAGTGCCGCTTGAGGAGCTGGAAGACGGAGTTCTGGTCCCGGAGGGTCAGGTCCCGCTTGGGGTTGCCCTCGCCGTCCAGCTGGTACTTCCACGTGGACTTGTTGTAGGTCTGGGCGACGTGCGGGTCCGTGCCGCCCTTGCCCGTCTGCTCGAGACCCTCGAAGAGCCCGCTCAGGTCGGTCGGCGTCTTGAACGCGGGGTCGATGAGGAAGGAGGCGTTGGTGTAGGAGACGACGTAATCCTTGAAGTAGAGGTTGTTCTGGATCGCGTAGCTCATCAGCCCGCCAAAGAACGCGATGTTCGTCCCGGAGCGCAGCGGGACGTGGATGTCCGACACGGCGCTCGTGCGGGTGAAGCGCGGGTCGACGTGGATGACCTTGGCGCCGCGCTCCTTGGCCTTCATCACCCACTGGAAGCCCACCGGGTGGTTCTCGGCCATGTTGTTGGTGCACATGATGACATCCGAGTGCTGGAGGTCGATCAGGTTGGTCGTCATCGCCCCCCGCCCGAACGTGGTCCCCAGAGCTGGGACCGTGGCGGAGTGTCAGACTCGGGCCTGGTGCTCGTGGTAGACGATGCCGAGCGTGCGGTTGAGCTTGGTGAGGAGGTAGCACTCCTCGTTGTCGATGCAGGCCGAGCCGAGCGAGGCGAGGGCCTCGAATCGGTTCACGGTCACTTCCTTGCCGTCCTTGTCCTTCTCCCGCTCGATGAAGTACTTCTCGCGCGTGTCGCGGTAGCGCTTGGCGATCTGGTCGTACATCCACTCGATCGGCTTCTCCTCCCACTTGTCCGAGCCGGGCGCGCGGTAGAGCGCCTTCGTGGGACGAAGCGGGTTGTTGGAGAGCTGGATGGTCGCGGCGCCCTTGGGGCAGAGCTTGCCGAGCGTGTGGGGCGTGTCCGGGTGCCCCTCGATGTCGATGATGGTGTCGCCCTTCGAATACACGAGCTGGTTGCAGCCGACAGAACAATACGGACAGACGCTCGTGTGGACCTTGGCTTCCTTGAGCTTGAGCGCGGTGGCCGCCGCCGCCACCGGTTTGAGGTCCAGCGTCGCCGTGCCCATGGCCACGCCGGCGCCGGCCGACCCCGCGTACTTGAAGAAGTCCCTGCGTGAGAGGCTCATGGCGGCGTCTCCTTCTTTGGAGCGTTCAATATTTCGAACGGGCCACTAGGGTCCATGATCCACGTCAGCTTCTCTGCGATTCTGGTCCAGCGACCGACGGTGCTGCGGAACTGCGCGGATTATCGTGCCGGAACGTCTGGGTGTCAAGCTTCGAGACAGCGGATGGTGACGCCTCGCGTCAGCCTTCCCCGCCTCTTCCCCCGCCGTGACCCAGGTGGGCCCTATCCTTTAAGTAGAGTTCGTAGCGCTGCTCGACCAAGGCCAGCGCCTCGGCCTGCCGGCCCGCCTCGAGCGCCTCGACGATGGCCCGCTGGTGGCGGACCTCCATGATGGCTCCGCCCAGCACGGGATCGTAGTAGCGGCCAAGCTCTCGAAGGATTCTACGCACTTCAGCGAGGTCCGCGAGATTCTCCTTGAGCCTCTCGATCAGTACGAGCGCGTGGTCTTCCCGCTTGCGGGCCTTGAATCCCCGGTCCCGGACAGGCTCGCCGGGCGCCTCATCCACGACCGGCCTCCCCGTACAGCACCCTTACGAGCAGAAGCCCCTGGGGCGGGGCGGTGGGGCCCGACCGGGTGCGGTCGCGCCCCGCCAAGAGGTCGGCCATCCAGGAAGCCGGCTGGGCCCCCCGCCCGACCTCGACGAGGCTGCCCACGATGTTGCGGACCATGTGATGAAGGAAGCTGTCGGCGGACAGGGCAATGGCGACCCGGTCGCCGCGCTCGACCAGGCGCGCCGAGCGCACCGTGCAGGTTGGCGTGCGCGCGCGACCGGGCGCGGCGCAGAAGGCGGAAAAGTCGTGCTTGCCCCTGAGCGCTCCAAGCGCGCTCCGCATCGCCCCGACGTCGAGACAGAAACGCGGGTGCCAAGCGTAGCGGCGTCCCAGCGGATGGGCGACCCGGCCCCGGTCGATCAGGTAGAGGTAGCGCTTCCCCAGGGCCGAGCGCCTGGCGTCGAATCCAGCCGGCGCCTCGGATGCCTGAAGCACACGGATCGCGTCTGGCAGCAGCGCGTTCAGACCCCGGGCGAGCCTGGCCGGAGCGAGGGAGGACGCGGTGACGAGGCTCGCGACCTGGCGGAGGGCGTGGACACCCGCGTCGGTGCGGCTCGCCCCCGTCAGCTTCACCGGCTCGCCCAGGATTCGCGCGCAGGCATCGCGCACAAGGCCTTGCACCGTCGGGCAGTCGGGCTGAACCTGCCAGCCCGCGAAGTCCGTGCCGTCGTAGGCCAGCGTCAGGCGCAGGGTGCGCAGGGCGCCCTCAACGGATCAGCAGCTCGGCGACCTGGACCCCGGTCAACGCGGCGCCCTTGCGCAGCTGGTCGCCTACCACCCAGAAGTTGATCGCATTGGGCAGCGAGAGATCCTGGCGGACGCGGCCGACGTAGCAGTCATCCTGCCCCTCGACAGAGATAGGCATCGGGTAGCGATTTTGGGCTGGGTCATCCCACAGCGTGAGGCCCGGAAACGCGGCGAAGAGCTCGCGCGCCCGGTCGGGGCCCACGGCCCTCTCGGTCTCGGCGTTGACCGCCACGGAGTGCGCGGTGAAGACCGGCACGCGCACGGTCGTGGGCGAGATGCGCAGGTCCGGCAGCTCGAGAACTTTCCGGATCTCGTCGACCAGCTTCATCTCCTCCCCCGTGTAGCCGCCCTCGACGAACGTGTCGATGTGGGGGATGACGTTGAACGCGACCTGGTGCAGGAAATACTTCGGTATCATGGCCTCGCCGCGGGCCCAGGCGAGCGTCTGCTCCCGAAGCTCCTCGACCCCGTTGACGCCTGCGCCGGAGACGGCCTGGTAGCTCGTGGCGATCACGCGCGTGAGACGCCCGGCGTCGTGGAGCGGCTTGAGCGGCATGACGGTGACGATGGTCGTGCAGTTGGGACACGCGACGATGCCCTGGTGTCCCTGGAGGGCGTGGGCATTGATCTCCGGCACGACGAGCGGGACCTTGGGATCCATCCGATACGCGCTCGACTTGTCCACGACGACCGCGCCCGCCTTGACCGCCTGCGGCGCGTACTCCCTGGCCTGGGCTGAGCCGGCCGAGAAGAAGGCGACCTCGACGCCCTTGAAGGCCTCGGGCCCCATCTTTTCGACGCGGATCGACTCGCCCTTGAAGGTGACGGTCTTGCCCACCGAGCGCTCGGAGGCGAAAGCGCGGAGCGCCTTCACGGGGAATTTGCGCTCCTCGAGGATCCGGAGGGTCGTCTGCCCGACCGCTCCCGTCACCCCAACGATCGCGACCGTCACGCCGGATGCCATGTCTCTAGCGTCTCCTGGCTGTCAAGAGTAGGACTTCTCGATTTCGGTCGAAATCAGGTCGCCCATCTCCTTCGTGCCGCAAATCTTCGCGCCGGCCCCCACGATGTCGCGGGTTCGGTGCCCCTGCTCGAGCACCCGCAGGACGGCCGCGTCGATCCGGTCCGCGTCGGCGCCCTTGTCGAGCGAGTAGCGCAGCAGCATGGCCGTCGAGAGGATGGCCGCGATGGGGTTGGCCACCCCCTGCCCCGCGATGTCGGGCGCGGTGCCGTGCACCGGCTCGTAGAGGCCGATGCGCCCGCCCAGGCTCGCCGAGGGCAGCATGCCCATGGAGCCCGCCAGAATCGCCGCCTCGTCCGACAGGATGTCGCCGAAAGTATTCTCGGTCACGATGGTGTCGAAGTGCGTCGGCTTCTGGACCAGCGCCATGGCACAGTTGTCCACGAGCACGTGCTCGAGCTCCACCTGTGGATAGTCCTTCGAGACGCGGGTCACGACCTCGCGCCAGAGCTGGGACACGACCAGGACGTTGGCCTTGTCCACCGACGCCAGGCGCTTCTTCCGCTTCATGGCGACGTCGAAGGCCGCCCGCGCCACGCGCTCGATCTCGCGGGAGGTGTACGCCATCGTGTTGATCGCCCGCGCGCCGCCGTCGGCAAACTCCTCCCGGCCGCGCGGCTCGCCGAAGTAGAGACCGCCCGTCAGCTCGCGGATCACCATGATGTCCGTGCCCTCGACGACGGAGCGCTTGAGCGGCGAGGCGTCCACCAGCATCGGGAAGCATGTGGCGGGCCTGAGGTTCGCGAAGAGGTCGAGCTCCTTGCGCAATCCCAGCAGACCCCGCTCGGGACGCATTTCCTGCGGCAGGTCGTCCCACTTGGGTCCGCCGACCGCCCCGAAGAGGATGGCGTCGCTCCGCTCGCAGAGGGCGAGCGTGGACGGCGGCAGAGGGTCGCCGGTGGCGTCGATGGCCGAGCCGCCGACGAGCGCCGTCTCGAACTCGAACGAGGCGCCGGTCGCCCGGCCCACCACCTCGAGCACCTTGCGGGCCTCGGGCATGACCTCTTGCCCGATGCCGTCGCCCGCCAGGAGCGCGATCTTGTGTGTCGCCATCAGGGAGTCTTCACTCTCTCCGTCGGCTACGGGCCGACCTCCTTGACCTTCTGTCCGCCCGCAGACTGCACCAGGCGGTTGAGCGCGTTGACGTATGCCCGCGCGCTCGCCTCGATCACGTCCGTCGAGCTGCCCTTGCCCGGCACCACGGTGCCGTCGAAGTCCACCCTGACCGACACCTCGCCGAGCGCGTCCTTGCCCGAGGTGACGGATCGGAGCTGGTAGTCCTGCAGCCTGCCCTTGAGCCCCGTGATCGCGTCGATGGCGTTGAGCACGGCGTCCACGGGGCCGTCGCCGACGCCCGAGTCCTGGAAGACCTCCGTGTCCTTCTTGAGCCGCACGGTCGCCGACGGGATGATGCCCGTGCCGCTGATCGTGTGCAGGTAGTCGAGCGCGTACGTTTCCGGCACCTGGGCGATCTCATCCTTGACGATCGAGATCAGGTCCTCGTCGAAGATCTCCTTCTTCTTGTCGGCGAGGTCCTTGAACCGCTTGAACGCCTTGCCGAGCTCGACGTCGTCCAGCTCGAACCCGAGCTCCTTCAGGCGCGCCGACAGCGCGGCCCGGCCCGAGTGCTTGCCCATGACGAGCTTGGTGGCGGCCCGGCCGATGTCCTCGGGCCGCATGATCTCGTACGTGAGCTTCTCCTTCAGCACACCGTCCTGGTGGATGCCCGCCTCGTGCGCGAAGGCGTTCTCGCCGACGATGGCCTTGTTGGGCTGGACGCGCACGCCGGTGATCGACGACAGCAGGCGCGAGGACTTGAAGATCTCCTCCGTCCGCACCTGGGTGTCGGTCTCGAAGAAGTCCCGGCGTGTCTTGAGCGCCATCACGATCTCTTCGAGGGAGGCGTTGCCGGCCCGCTCCCCGATGCCGTTGACGGTGCACTCGATCTGCCGTGCCCCCGCCCGGATCGCCGCCAGCGAGTTGGCGACGGCCTGCCCCAGGTCGTTGTGGCAGTGCACGGAAAGCACGGCCTTGGCGCTGTTCCTGACCCGCTCCCGGATCTTCATGATCCGGTTGAACCACTCCTCGGGGATCGCGTAGCCGACAGTGTCCGGGATGTTGATTGTCCCGGCTCCGGCATCGATGACCGCCTCCAGGACCTCGCACATGTAGTCGAAGTCCGTACGGGAGGCGTCCTCGGGCGAGAACTCGACGTCCTGGCAGTACCCGCGCGCGTGCTTGACGGCCTCCACCGCCGCTTTCAGCACCTCCGCGCGGCTCTTCCTGAGCTTGTACTTGAGGTGGATGTCGGAGGTCGCCACGAACGTGTGGATGCGCGACCGGCGCGCGTACTTGACCGCTTCCCACGCCCGGTCGATGTCGCCCAGGCCCACGCGGCTGAGACCGCAGATAATGGGCGAGCCCTCCAGCGAGCCCACCTGCTTGGCGACCTCGCGCACCGCCCCGAAGTCCTCGTCCGAGGAGATGGGGAAGCCGGCCTCGATGACGTCCACGTTGAGGCGCGCGAGCTGCCGCGCCATCTCGAGCTTCTCCTGCGTGTTCATCGAAAACCCGGGCGCCTGCTCGCCGTCCCGGAGCGTCGTGTCGAAGATCATGATGCGATCCATGGCCGCCTCCTCACCGCGCTAGAGCGCGTCCCTGGTTCCCTTCTCAATGGCCTGCACTTGATCGAGACGGCGGCGCGCCCACACGGGGCGCGTAGGACCGCTCAGCAGGTACAGCGAGAAGAGGATGAACAGGAACCACTGCGGGTGCGTCGCGACGATGAGCACTCCCAGGACCACGAGCACGAGCACCTGAGTGGGCTTGCGGCGCGCGAAGTCCACCTCTTTGAAGCTGTAGTAGCGGAACGTCGAGACCATGAGGAGCGCGACCACAACGGTCCCCACGCTGATGGCCGCCGCCTGCCAGCGCGTGATCTCGACGCCCTCGAGAAGGAGCGCGGTCGAGGCGACGATGCCGGCCGCGGCCGGCGTCGGCAATCCCACGAAGTAGCGGCGGTCCGTGACGCCCTGGTGGACGTTGAAGCGGGCAAGCCGCAGGGCGCCGCAGATCACGAAGAGGAAGGCGCCGAGCCAGGCGACGCGGCCCGCCTGCGAGAGGGCCAGCGCGTAGAGCATGAAGGCCGGGGCGACGCAGAACGACACCACGTCGGCCAGCGAGTCGAACTCCACGCCGAACTGGGTCGTGGTCCGGGTCAGCCGCGCGACTTTACCGTCGAGGATGTCCAACACCATGCCGACGAAGACGGCCACCGCCGCCTCGACGAAGCGGGCCTGGGCGGAGAGCACGATGGCGAGGAACCCGCAGAAGAGGTTGCCGGTCGTGAGCAGGCTCGGGAGCAGGAAGATGCCGCGGCGAGGATGCTCGCGCAGCTCCTGCCAGCGCCGGCGGCGCGGATGCCGCGCCCCCTCCCCGCTCTGATGTCGGCGTCTCACTTCAGCCCCCCCCACTGCAGCACTCCCATGATCGTCTCGCCGCCTCTGACCCTGTCACCCACCCGTACCCTGAGCGCAGTGCCCTGCGGCACCACCAGATCCGTCCGCGAGCCGAACCGGATCAGCCCGTAGCGCTCGCCTGCCTGGAGCTTGTCCCCCTGCCTCGCCCGGCACACGATGCGCCGCGCGAGCACGCCCGCGATCTGCTTCACCCCGACCCTCGCGGCCTCGCCCTGGAGTGCGAGCGTGCAGCGCTCGTTCAGCTCCGAGGCCTCGTCCCGGTACGCGGCCACGAAGCGCCCGGCCACGTGCTGGACGCCTTCGACCAGGGCCGCCACCGGTGACCGGTTGACGTGCACGTCGAGCGGCGACAGGAATATGGACACCCGCACCGCCCGTCCCACCCACGGATCGTCGATCTCCACGACCCGCATCACACGGCCATCCGCCGGGGCCAGGACCGCGCCCGGGACAACCGGCGCGATCCGATCGGGGTCGCGGAAGAACGCCAGGAAGCACAGCGTCACCGCCCCCAGGGCGGCCGCCGCCGGCCACCAGCCCATCCAGCCCAGAATACACGCCGCCGCCGCGGGTGGGAAGATAAAGGGCCACCCCTCGGCGGCGACGGGAATGCGCACGCGCTCCCCCGCCACCGCTACATCCGCGGCGGCTTGATCCAGGACATCATCTTGCGCAGCCGCGCCCCGACTTCCTCGATCTGGTGCTCGGCCTCGCGCTTCCTCATCGCGAGGAACCCGGCGCGGTGGGCCTGGTTCTCCAGGATCCACTCGCGCGCGAACTGGCCGGACTGGATCTCGCCCAGGATGCGCTTCATCTCTGCCTTGGTCTCGGAGCTGACGACGCGCGGGCCGCGCGTGTAGTCGCCGTACTCGGCCGTGTCGGAGACGGAGTACCGCATGTAGGCGAGGCCGCCCTGGTAGAAGAGGTCAACGATCAGCTTCATCTCGTGCATGCACTCGAAGTAGGCGACCTCCGGCTGGTAGCCCGCCTCGACCAGGGTCTCGAAGGCGGCCTTGATCAGGTGCGAGACGCCGCCGCACAGCGTCGTCTGCTCGCCGAAGAGATCCGTCTCCGTCTCTTCCTTGAACGTCGTCTCGATGACGCCCGCGCGCGTGCAGCCGACGCCCTTGCCGTACGCCAGCGCGACGTCCCGCGCCTTCCCCGAGACGTCCTGGTACACCGCGACGAGGGCCGGCACGCCCGGGCCCTGGGTGAAGAGGTCGCGCATGACGTGGCCGGGAGCTTTCGGCGCGATCATCGAGACGTCCACGTCGGGCGACGGCACGACCTGGTTGAAGTGGATGTTGAAGCCGTGGGCGAACATGAGCGTCTTGCCCTTACCGAGCACGCCCTTGATCGACTCCTCGTAGACCTGCCGCTGGGTCTGGTCCGGGAGCAGGATCATGATGATGTCGGCCGCGGCGGCGGCGTCGTTGACCGTCATGACCTTGAGCCCGGCCTTCTCGGCCGCGGCCCAGCTCTTCGAGCCCTTGTACAAGCCTACGATGACATCCTGCCCCGAGTCCTTCAGGTTCAGCGCGTGCGCGTGCCCCTGGCTGCCGTAGCCGATGATGGCGATCTTCCTGCTCTTGATCAGCCCGAGGTCAGCGTCCTGGTCGTAGAAAATCTTCGCCGGCATGACGTGTGCTCTCCTCTGAGTTGTTAGTCCGCGAACCCGACCACGCGCGGGTCCTGGTTGGCCGGCTGCGCCGGGGCGACCTTGCCGAGCTTTTCCTCCACGCGCCGCAGCCGCGCCTTCGGGCTCCGGGCGATGGCGACCTTGCCCGTCCGCACGACTTCCTGGATGCCGAAGGGCCGGAGCAGCTCGAGGATGGCCTCGATCTTGGTCTCCTCGCCCGTGACCTCGAGGGTGTAGCTCGCGGCGGTGACGTCGACGACCTTCGCGCGGAAGATGTCCGCGATCCGGAGGATCTCGGCGCGGGCGGCGGGCTCCGCGTTCACGCGGATCAGCAGCATCTCCCGCTCCACGTGGGTCTCCACGCTCAGGTCGATGACCTTGATGACGTCGATGAGCTTGTGCAGCTGCTTCATGACCTGCTCGATGACGAAGGCGTCCCCGTTGACGACGAGCGTCATGCGCGAGACGGAGGGGTCGAGGGTTTCCCCGACCGACAGGCTCTCGATGTTGTACCCCCGCGCTGAGAAGAGCCCGGCCACGCGCGAGAGCACGCCGAACTTGTTCTCGACCAGGACCGCGATCGTGTGTTTCGTGTTCCCCGACGCGTCGGCCACGGCTAGAACCCCGTCTGCGACTTGGCGGCGCGGTCGCGGACTTCGCGGCTCGGCGGCGCCAGGATCATGTCGATGTTCGCGCCGCCCGCGGGCACCATCGGGAAGACGCATTCGTCTTTGTTCACCCGAACGTCCAGCACGACGGGGCCGGGCGTCGCGATCATCTTCTCAAGGGCGGGCACCACCTCGGAAGGCTTCGTGGCGCGGATACCCGTGCAGCCGTACGCCTCGGCGAGCTTGACGAAGTCGGGGCTCGACCCGAGGTCAATGGCGCAGAAGCGCTCCTTGTAGATGATCCGCTGCCACTGCCGCACCATCCCGTGGCCGCCGTTGTTGATGATGACGGTCTTGACGGGCAGGCCCTCCTCGAAGCAGGTCGCCAGCTCCTGGCTGTTCATCGCGAAGGAGCCGTCACCGTCGATGTTGATCACGAGCTTGCCCGGGTTGCCCGCCTGGACGCCCATGGCCGTCGGCAGGCCGTAGCCCATCGTGCCCAGGCCCCCGGACGTGCACCACGTGCGCGGGTGCTTGAAACGGTAGTACTGCGCCGCCCACATCTGGTGCTGGCCCACGCCGGTGACCATCAAGGCCTCGCCGTTGGTCAGATTGGAAATCTCCTCGACCACGTACTGCGGCTTGATGACCTCGTCGCTCCACTCGTAGCGGAGCGGCTCCGCGCGCTTCCACTCGGCGACCTGCTCCGTCCACTGGCGCCGCGCTTCCTTGACGGCGCCCTGCGGGTACGTCTTCATCTCCTCGCGCACCGCCTCCACGAGCTTGCCGAGCACCCGCTTGCAATCCCCCACGATCGGGATGCCGACCTGGATGTTCTTCGAGATCGACGAGGGATCGATGTCGATGTGGATGATCTCGGCATTGGGAGCGAAGGCGTCCACGCGCCCGGTGACGCGGTCGTCGAAGCGGGCGCCCACCGCGACCAGGCAGTCCGAATTGTGGACGGCCATATTTGCGTAGTACGTCCCGTGCATGCCCAGCATGTCGAGCGACAGGGGATGCGCCATCGGGAAAGCGCCCAGTCCCATGAGGGTCTGTGTCACCGGCACCTGCGTTAGCTCGGCCAGCTCGTAGAGCTCCGGCGAGGCGTCCGACGAGATGACGCCGCCTCCCACGTAGAGCACGGGGCGCTTGGCCCGCACGATGGCGCGCGCGGCCTTCTTGATCTGCCCCGGGTGGCCGTCGTAGGTCGGGTTGTAGGAGCGCAGGTGCACCGTTTCCGGGTACTCGAAGGGCCACTCCTTGACCAGGATGTCCTTGGGCAGGTCGACGTGCACCGGGCCGGGACGGCCCGTTGCCGCGATGTGGAAAGCTTCCTTGATGATCCCGGCGAGGTCCTTGCCGTCCTTGACCAAGAAATTGTGCTTGGTCGCGGAGCGCGTGATGCCGACGTTGTCGGCCTCCTGGAAGGCGTCGTTGCCGATCAGGTGCGTGGGCACCTGGCCCGTGAAGGCGACGAGCGGGATCGAGTCCATGAGGGCGTCCTGCAGCGCAGTCACCAGGTTGGTCGCAGCGGGGCCCGAGGTGACCAGGCAGACGCCGGTCCGGCCGGTCGTCCGGGAGTAGCCCTCGGCCGCGTGCCCGGCCGCCGCCTCCTGGCGGACGAGGATATGGCGTATCCCCTCGAAGTCGTACAGGACATCGTAGATTGGCAGCACGGCCCCGCCGGGCAGGCCGAAGATGAGGTCCACGCCCTCGCGCTTCAAACACTCCAGTAGAATCCGCGCACCTGAAAGCTTCACTGCCCTTCCCTCCATGGGTACATCTTGGGGTTCATCTGGTTAGAGGAGCCCCGCCGAAGTCAGGCTCTCCTTGCCGCGGAAGGGCGTGGGCACAGGGACGTAGACGCCGTAGAAGTCACGCATGGGACCTCCCCCTGGCGGCGGGCCGCGGTTGCTTGATCTGGGCCTGGGCGGACGCGAGCCACGCGATCGGCACCATGTACGGCGAGCACGAAACGTAGTCCATGCCGACGCGATGACAGAACTCGACCGAAGACGGCTCGCCGCCGTGTTCGCCACAAATGCCTACCTTGAGCTTCGGCTTCGTCTTGCGGCCGCGCTGGATCCCGAACTCGATCAACTCCCCGACCCCTTCCTGGTCCAGCACCGCGAAGGGATCATCCGGGAGCAGTTTCTTCTCGAGGTAGAAAGGCAGGAACTTGCCGATGTCGTCCCGGCTGTAACCGAATGTCATCTGCGTCAGGTCGTTCGTACCGAACGAGAAGAAGTCCGCGTGCTCGGCGAGCTTGTCGGCGATCAGGGCGGCGCGCGGCACTTCAATCATCGTGCCGACGGTGTAGGCGACCTTCGCGCCCATCTCGGCCACGGTCTTGTCGGCCATGCGCACGGTCATGTCGCGCGTGATCTTCATCTCGGGGACGGTGCCCGTGAGGGGGATCATGATCTCGGGCTCCACCCGGACGCCCCGTCTCGCCACCTCGCACGCCGCCTCCATGATCGCCCGCACCTGCATCTCGTAGATCTCGGGAAAGGTGATGCCGAGCCGGCAGCCGCGGTGCCCGAGCATGGGGTTGGCTTCCTGGAGGGCCTCGATCCGCGCCTTGACCGCGCCCAGCTCCTGGTGGCGCGCCGGGTTGATGCCGAGCGCGTCGAGCCGCGTGTACTCCTCGAGCACTTCCTTGTATTTGGGCAGGAACTCGTGGAGCGGCGGATCCAGCAGCCGGATCGTCACCGGGTAGCCGTTCATCGCCGTGAAGATCCCGATGAAATCCTCACGCTGGAACGGGAGGAGTCTGTCCACGGCCTTGCGCCGGGCCTGCTCGTCACCGGCCATGATCATCTCGCGGACGATCGGGATGCGGTCGTCCTTGAAGAACATGTGCTCGGTGCGGACGAGGCCGATGCCTTCCGCCTCGAACTCCTCCCGCGCCTTCGCGGCATCGTTCGGCGTATCGGCGTTGGCACGCACCCGTGTCGTGCTCGCCTTCCGGGCCCAGGCCAGGAGCTGCCGGAACTCCGCCGAGAGTTTCGGGTCCACGAGCGGCAGGGCGCCCATGACCACCTCACCCGTCGCGCCGTTCAGCGTGACGACCTGCCCTTCGCGCACCACCGCTCGGCCGGCACGGAAGAGCCGGTTCTCCTCGTCCACGATCACGTCGCCCGCGCCCACCACGCAGCTCTTGCCCCACCCGCGCGCCACGACGGCCGCGTGAGAAGTCAGGCCGCCCCGGGAGGTCAGGACCCCCTGAGCCGCGTGCATCCCTGCCACGTCCTCCGGCGAGGTCTCCTGCCGGACCAGGATCACGTGCTCCTCGCGGAGCGCCATCTCGACGGCCTTCTCGGGGTCGAACACGACCTTGCCCACCGCCGCCGCGGGCGTGGCGGCCAGCCCACGAGCGATGGCCGTGTACTTGGCCCGCGGATCCACGGTCTTCACGAGGAGCTGGTTGAGCGAGGCTGGCTCGACGCGCAGCAGGGCCGTGTCCCGGTCGATCAGGCGCTCCCGCACCATCTCGACGGCGATGCGCACGGCCGCGCCAGCGGTGCGCTTCCCGGAGCGCGTCTGGAGGATGAAGAGCCGCCCTTCCTGAACGGTGAACTCGATGTCCTGCATGTCGCGGTAGTGGCGCTCGAGGCGGTCCTTGATGGTCACGAGCTCGTCGTAGACCGCCGGCATGCTGTCCTTGAGGGTGGCGATGGGCTGCGGGGTGCGGATGCCCGCGACGACGTCCTCCCCCTGCGCGTTGATGAGGAACTCGCCGAAGAAGCGTCGCTCCCCGCTCGACGGATCACGCGTGAAGCAGACGCCCGTGCCGGAGGACTCACCCAGGTTGCCGAAGACCATGGCCATGACGGTGACCGCGGTGCCCCAGTCGTCCGGCAGCCGGTGGATGCGCCGGTAGTCCACCGCCTTCTTCGCGTACCACGAGTCGAAGACGGCGTTCACCGCGAGCTTGAGCTGCTCGGGCGGATCTTGAGGGAAGGGCTTGCCCGTGCGCGTCTGGACGAGTCGCTTGAACTCGGCCACGAGGGTCTTGAGGGGCTCGGGCTGGAGATCCGCGTCGCTCTTCGCCCGCGCGGCGGCCTTCGCGCGGTCGAGCAATTCGTCAAACGCGCGGCGCTCGATGCCGAGCACGACGTCGCCAAAGATCGTGATGAACCTCCGGTAGCAGTCCCACGCGAAGCGCTCGTTCTTGGTCCAGCGCGCGAGGCCGATCACCGTCCGGTCGTTGAGCCCGAGGTTCAGCACGGTGTCCATCATGCCGGGCATCGACGCGCGCGCGCCCGAGCGCACCGACACGAGAAGCGGCTTGGCCGTGTCCCCAAGCCGGAGCTCGACCGCGGCCTCGAGGCGCGCCATCCCGCCCTCGACCTGCTCCCAGAGCCCCGCGGGATGCTTGCGGCCCCCGGAGCTGTAGGCGGCCCAGGCTTCCGTCGTGATCGTGAAGCCGGGAGGCACGGACACCCCCACGTTGGTCATCTCCGCCAGCTCGCACCCCTTGCCGCCCAAGAGGTGGCGGAGGGCGCTCGAGCCGTCCGCCTTGCCGTTGGCGAAGGAGTACACGTACCTGGGTCGGCGAGGGGCAGGGCTCGGGGACTTTGTCCGTGCTCTCCGGCGTGACGTGGCGCGCGCCATACAGAGACCCCCTCGGTCGGGCCGGACATTCTGCAGAGAAACAATGGCTGCAGAGAAACAAAGGCAGGCCCCGAAGAGGCCTGCGTTATCCAAAGATGCTACTCCGAGTGGCAGCCGGGTGTCAATGAATATTCTTCCGCAACAGGCACTTACGAGGTTCTAGCGGGGTCGCTCTCCACGGGCTTTGGCCTTGGAAGCCCGGCGGCCTGGTTTGCGCCCGCCCGGCAAGCCGCCGACGAGCTTCGCGACCGCCATCAGATGGTCGAGCATCGCCCGCCGCGCTCCGGCCTCGTCGCGGCGGCGGATAGCGCCAAGGATCCGCCTGTGGTCCTGATGGGAGCGTCTCGGTCTGCCGGGCGTGTGCAGGCTCTCCTCCCGGCTCTGCGCCAGGAGATCCACGAGCGCGTTGACGATGCGAACGATCGCCCGGTTGTGAGCGGCGGCGGCGATGGCCGCGTGGAGCGCCGAGTCCTGGGCCATGCCTGTGCGCCCGTGCGCGACCTCGCGCGCCTGCTCGGCGAGGATGCGCTCCATATCGGCTAGGTCGTCCCGGGTCGCGCGTCGCGCCGCAAGAGCCGCGATCGCGGGCTCGATGAGGCGGCGCGCCTCGAAGAGCTCTCCCACCGCCTCGCGGTAAGGCAGGATGACGAGGGCCAGGGGCTCGATGAGGGCCTCGACCGAGATGTCACGGACGAAGGCGCCTTCCCCCGCCCTGATGTCGATCAAGCCGCGGCTCTGCAGCGACCGCAGCGCCTCGCGCACCGAGGTGCGGCTGACGCGGAAGCGCTCGGCCAGGTCCCGCTCCGGCGGCAACCTGTCGCCGGACTTGAGATGGCCGTCGGCGATCAAGGCCCTGACCTGGCGGACGATGTCCTCGTAGATCCGGACGGACTTGACGGGCTCGAGATCCATCACACCCGCTTGCGCTCACGGCCCGGGCGGGCGGCCGACCGGCTGAGCCACCATCCGAGGCCGAGCACGAACACGCCGAGAACGATCGACAGCCACTGGTCGGCAGCGTCGGCCGCGTGGCCCAGCCAGCGCTCGACGATGGGGTCATTGGCCATCATCTCGCCGGCCACATATCCCAGCACTCCGCCTCCGAGCCAGACAATCCACTCGTGGCGGGCCATGAGGTTGGCCAGGAGCCCGCTGCCCCAGACGACGAGCGGCAGCGAGAGCGCAATCCCGAAAACGACGAGGACCATGTCACCCTTGGCGGCGGCCGCGACGCCGAGCACATTGTCGAGGCTCATGGTCACGTCGGCCACAATGATGATCCAGATCGCCTCCCTGAGCGACGTGCCGTGTCGCGTGCCCGCATGGTCGACCTGGCCGGGGCGCACGAGCCGGACGGCGATCCAGATCAGGGCCAGTCCGCCCGCGAGCTGGAGCAGCGGGATTCGCAGGAGGAAGCTCACGACCGCGATGAAGGCGACGCGGAGACCCACGGCGCCTACTGTGCCCCAGATCCGCCCGAGGAGCTTCTGCCGCGGCGGCAGGTCGCGCACGGCCAGCGCGATCACGAGGGCGTTGTCGCCGGCAAGCGAGATGTCGATCAGGATGATGCCGAGGAGCCGCGCCCAGAACTCAGGGTCCAGGAGCGCCGTCATGCCGCGCTTCCCCGAGGCTGGCGGCGCGCGAGCCACCAGCCCACCGCGGTGAGGACGGCGGCCAGGGTCAGCGGGAGAAGATATTCGAGCGCGTGAACCAACGCCCCCAGATGGCGCTCGACCACAGGGTCCTCGAGCATCATGTCCCCCGCCACATAGCCCAAGACGCCGCCGCCGACCCAGATGATGGCCGGATAGCGACTCATGAGGGTCGCCAGAACGCTGCTCCCGACGATGACGATGGGCACGGACATGCCGATGCCGAGTCCGACCAGCAGCATGTCCCCGCGCGCGGCGCCTGCGATCGCCAGCACATTGTCCAGGCTCATCGTCACGTCCGCCACGAGGATGAGCCATATGGCATGCCAGAGCGACCGGCCGTGGCGACCCGCGTCCCCCTCGCCTCCTTCGGGCTGGACGAGCTTGTAGGCTATCCAGAGCAGCACGGCGCCGCCCGTCATCCTGAGGAAGGGAATGGCGAGGAGCGCGCTGATGATGCCCACGAAGACCAGGCGTAGCACCACCGCACCCGCGGCGCCCCAGACTTGGCCGAGGATCCGCTGGTGCCGCGGCAGGGAGCGCACGGCCAGCGCGATGAGGATCGCGTTGTCGCCGGAGAGGAGGAGGTTGAGGAACCCGATCTCGAGGAGGCGGAGCCAGAACTGCGGGCCGAGGTCGAGAGAGGTCACGCGCGACCGGCCGTTCTCAGGTCTCCCGGGGAGAGACGGCCGGCGTCGGAAGGCCCCGGAGCCGCCGCCACCACGGCGTGATCACCGGTAGCGCGAAGAAGAAGAGCGCCACGGCCGTGATAACCCCGGAGATGGGCCGCTCGAGGAAGATCAGGAGCGAGCCCTGCGACATGATGAGGCTCTGGCGCAGGGCGTTCTCAGCCAGGTCGCCCAGGACGAGGGCCAGCACAAGCGGCGCCAGAGGATAGTCGAGCTTCTTGAAGACATAACCGATCACGCCGAAGACGAGCATATACCAGATGTCGATCATGCGGCCGTTGACCGAATACGCCCCGACAGCGCAGACGGAGACGATGAGCGGCGTCAGGATGGCGAAGGGCACGCGCAGGATGGCGGCGAAGGCCGGCACGAAGGCCAGCACCATGATGACGCCGATGACGTTGCCCGTATACATGCTGGCGATGAGGCCCCAGACAAACTCGGGCTTCTCCTTGAAGAGCATGGGCCCGGGCTGGAGTCCCCAGATGATGAGCCCGCCCAGCATGACGGCCGCCGTCGGCGAGCCCGGGATGCCGAGCGTGATCATGGGAAGGATCGACGCGCCGCCGGCCGCGTGCGCGGCCGTCTCAGGCGCCACGACGCCTTCGATATCGCCCTGACCGAAGCTCTCCGGGTGCTTCGAGAAGCGCTTGGCGAAGGAGTAGCTCATGAACGAAGCCGGCGTCGCCCCGCCCGGCTTGAACCCCATCCAGAACCCGATGAAGCAGCTGCGCAGGAAGGTCCGCCAGTAGCGCGGCAGGACGCGCCACGTGTCCCAGACGATGCGAGGGCTCATCTTCGCCGAGGCGCCCTTGAACGACAGGCCCTCTTCCATGGTCAGCAGGATCTCGCCGATGCCGAAGAGGCCGATCACCGCCACGATGAAGTCGAAGCCCTTCATGAGGTCGGTGATGCCGAAGGTCATCCGGAGCGTGCCGGTCACGATGTCGAGCCCGACCGCGGCCAGGACGAAGCCGATCAACATCGACACGAGCGACTTGAGCGCGCTGCCGCCGCCGAGCCCGACGAAGGACGAGAACGTGAGGAGCTGGATGGCGAAGAACTCGGGCGGGCCGAATTTCAGCGCCACCTCGGCCAGGAGCGGCGCGAAGAGCGTGATGAGGACCACCGCGAACAGCGCCCCGACGAAGGACGAGGTGAAGGCGGCCGTCAGCGCCTGTCCGCCCTGCCCGTTGCGGGCCATGGGGAAGCCGTCGAAGGTCGTGGCCACCGACCAGGGTTCGCCGGGGATATTGAACAGGATGGAGGTGATGGCGCCGCCGAACAGCGCCCCCCAGTAGAGGCTCGTCAACAGGATGATGGCCGAGGTCGGCGGCATGGAGAAGGTCAGCGGCAGCAGGATGGCGACCCCGTTGGCGCCACCCAGGCCCGGCAGCACGCCGATGATGGTGCCGAGCGCGACGCCGATGACGGCGAGCATGAGGTTGTGCGGCTGGAGCGCGACCTGGAAGCCCAGCAGCAGGTTCTCGATGCCCATGCGCTAGTAGCCCAGCGAGGTTTCCAGCGGGCCCTTCGGCATGGGCACGAGGAACCAGAGCTCGAAGACGAAGAACGTCACGAACGAGACGGTGACGCTCACGACCACCACGGACAGCCACGAGTGCCGTCCGATCCAGCGCATGTAGGAGGCCATGTAGAGGGTCGTGGCAACGTAGAGGCCGATCCAGTGCGTGGACAGCACGAAGGCCGTGGCCGGCAGCAGCACCTTCAGGACTGGCGCGATAGCCTCGCGCCGGACGAAGGGCGTACGGTCCGCGCGCCTGATGGCCTGCGCCGCGATGGCGATGCAGGCCCCGATCATCAGGACGCCGAGCCAGAAAGGAAAGAAGCCGCTCTTGGGCCCGTCGGTGCCCCAGCCGATACCGATGCGGAGCGAATCCCAGATCACGAGCAGCCCACCCGCGATCAGCACCACCGCCGTCGTAAGGTCCGCGGCGCGCATGCCGGTTACCTCTTCAGCAGGCCGCCCTTGGACATGAGATCCCTGTGCACCTGGTCCTCGCGCTCGAGCCAGGTGTAGAACTCAGGCCCGATGAGCCAGGCAGGCTTGAGCGCGCCCTGCTGCATGTACTCCTTGAATTCCGGTGTCTCGGCCACCTTCTTCAGGAGGTCCTGGTACCAGGCCAGAGCCTCCTTGGGCATGTCGGGGGGGCCGAAGACACCGCGCAGCATGAGGTAGGTGATGTCGGCGCCGAGCGCCTCCTTGACCGTCGGGATGTCCTTCCACTCGAGCACGGAGATCCGGGCGGAGTCGAAGACGGCGAGCGGGCGGACGCGGCCGGCCTTCCAGTTGCTGGCGCACTCGATCGGGTTGTTGACCGTCGAGTCGACGTGCTTGCCCACGAGGTTGACGCAGACCTCGCCACCGCCCTTGAACGGCACATAGATGAACTTCACCCCGAGCGCCTGCTCGATCTGGATGGTGATGATCTGGTCTTCCTGGGCCGAGCCGGTGCCGCCCATCTTCATCGCGCCGTTCTTCTCCTTGACGGCGGCGAGGTACTCGCGCGCCGTCTTGTACGGCGTCTCGGCATTGACCCAGAGGATGAACTCATCGAGGGCGATGCGCGCGACGGGCGTGAGATCCTTCCAGCTGAACGGGATGCCCGTGTGGAGCGGCGTCGTGAAGAGATTCGACAGGGTGATGACGATGGTGTGGGCGTCACCCTTCTTGCCCTGGACGTGCAGGAACCCCTCGGCGCCGGCGCCGCCCGACTTGTTGACGGCGATGATGGGCCGCGGCGTGAGCTTGTGCTTCTCGGCCAGGCCGGCAATGAGGCGGGCCATCTGGTCCGCGCCGCCGCCGGGGCCAGCGGGGATGACGAACTCGATGGGCTTGGTGGGCTGCCATGCCGCCGACGCGGCGCCTGGCGCTCCGACAATAAGGACAGAGGCCAGGACCAACCCGGTAACCCGTCGCCGTTGATGTGTCATGTTCTAGCCTCCTCGCAAAGCGGTCGGTTTGGAGGACGGGACGAAGGCTGTTCGTGGCGCGCGTCGGGCCGGGACAGCAGGTGGAGCGCTGGTGCGTGGGGGGCCGGGCGCAGATCAGGGCCGCGGCCCGACCCCCGTGCGAATTGGTCCACTAGCGCGGGCGGCCTTCCTTCCAGAACGGGATCACGCCCGGAATCTCCCACTTGTTCCACATCTCGTCCACCTTGGCCTGGAAGTATTCGATGTCCTCCTCGAGGAAGTGGGCGAACCGGCCTTGCTTGAGGAGGTACTCCCGCACCGGCTTGCGCGGCCGTCCCTCGACGATCGCCTTGGTCTTGCCGTAGTGGCGCACCACGCCGTCCTCGACCTCGTAAAGGGGGAAGATGCCGGTCTCGACCGCCAGCTCGCCCAGCTCGTGGCTGAGCATCGGATCGTAGTCCCAGCCCTTCGGGCATGGGTCGAGGGAGTGGATGAAGGTCGGCCCGCCGATGGAGAGGGCCTTCCTGACCTTGTTCATCATCTCGACTGCGTACGAGGCATCCACCGTGGCGACGTAACGGCACTCGGGGTGACCGGCCGCCAGCATGCCCGCCATGTTCTTCTTCCACCGGGTATGGATCAAGCGTTTGACAGTGCCCGGCGGGCTGAACGTGGTGTTGGCGCCGTACGGCGTCGAGCCCGAGAGCTGGATGTCCGTGTTGGCGTAGGACTCGTTGTCGTACATCAGGATGAGCGAGTTGTACTCCTTGTGGGTCAGGGTCGCCGAGATCGCCCCCAGGCCCATGTCCGCCCCGCCGCCGTCACCGCAGAAGGCGATGACGTTGATGGGCTCCGACTTCATCTTGCCCTTCTTCATGAGCGCCTTCAGGCCCGCCGCGGTGCCGAGCGCGGCCGAGCCCGAGGAGCCGAGCTGCGTGTGCATCCACGGCACCACCCACGGCGTCGTGTAGTACGTGGTGTTGGCCACGTACATGCAGCCGGTGGAGCCGAGCACGATCGTGCGCGGGCCCGCCGCCTTGACCATGAGCTTCATCACCAGGGCCGACTCGCAGCCCTGGCAGGTGCGGTGGCCGGAGGTGAAGTATTCCTCGATCGTGACCTTCTTGACGCCCTTGAAGGGCTCCAGGATCTGCGTCGCGTTCGTGAAAGCGGTCTCAGCCATGAGGTTGGTCTCCTCTTACTCGCGTACACCGAGCCAATGCGTCTTGGGATCCGACTTGCCGGCCTTCGCCGCCGCGTAGCACATGTCCGCCGCCTTGGCGACGTCTTCCAGGGTGACCTCGCGACCGCCGAGCCCGCAGATGAAGCTCAGCAGCGGCGGGCGCTTGTCCGCATTGTACATCGCGGCGCGGATCTCGTTGGCGACCACCCCCGAATTGAAGGGCGAGCCGAAGGAGTAGTCGCGGTCGATGACGCCGATGGCGGACGCCTTCGAGAGCGCCTGCACCAGCCGCTCGGTCGGGAATGGGCGGAACCACCGCGGCCGCACCAGGCCCACCTTCTTGCCCTG
>DASYVT010000016.1 GCA_035936835.1 Candidatus Methylomirabilota bacterium
TTTTCCACTGCTGGGCTTGCTTTGGTTGATCAAGGCTTGGTTGGTGATCATAGAGCGCTTCATGCCATGCTCCCTCCTTATCTATGTGAGAGCGAGAGGGCAAGAACCTATGGCTCTTCTGCCCGTTGAAGCCGGTCCCCGGAGCGGGGAAGAATGTCGTGACATCATTCGTGTCGGCCAACTTGGAGTACAAGACGGTGAATGATCGCAGATGGGGGTGACCGACCGACCACGATGACTGAGACGAGGACGGACAGTAGATGGGTCCGCATTACCGATGCCTCCTGCGCCAGTGGCGCCTCGGATCGGGAACCCGGTCTGGTACATCTCCCATATCGTGGCCTCTACGAGTCGTCAAGGAAAAAAAGAGGAAGTTGACCCTTGTCGTAACCTCTGCGCGTTCTGCCGTTCTTGCGGTGGGCCGCTTCTTCAGAGATGGGAGAACGTCAAAGTCGCCAGCCCTAAACGGGCTTCTGGCGAGACCCAATAAGCACACCCCCGCGTGTCTCCTCGGCCCGCTAGTGCTGATCCAACTTGATTTGGCCGGGATAAAGGGTCGCCCCGCCTACGCTGTCTCCAAGGGGGGACAGCATGGCCAACTCCGTCCGGCTGCGGGCGTTGACGCGGGGAGAGCGTCGAGTGCTGCTTGCGAAGGTCACGAATCGGCGGCTGACGGTCCGGCTCCACCGCCGGTATCGCCTCATCGCCGAGATGGCGCGCGGCCGGTCGGTCACCGCGGTGGCCGATCGCGTCGGCTGCAATGCGACCATGGTGTACGAGTGGGTGCATCGGTTCAACGAGAGCGGGTTCATGACCTTCGAGCAGCCGCCCAATCCACAGGGGCGCCGGCCGATCATCACGGGGCCCCAGATCCGGGAACTGATCGACGTCGCCCTGTCCAGTCCCACCGAGCGGGGCCTGCCCTTCTCGGCGTGGAGCGTGCCCAAGCTGGCTGCGTACTGCCGCCAGCGCGGGCTGCTGCCGCCGATCACCGATGAATGGGTCCGTCGGCTGCTCCGCCGCGAAGGTCTCCGCGCCCGGCGCATCCGCACCTGGAAGACCTCGGCTGATCCCGCGTTCGATCGGAAAAAAAACGCATCCGGCAGCTCTACCGGAGGTGCCCACCGCGGGCGGCGGTGATCTCGTTCGACGAGTGGGGGCCCCTGGAACTCAAACCCTTGGGGGGCGTCGCCTGGGCCCGTCGGCGCCGGCCGCAGCGGATGCGGGCCACGTATCACCGACGCAAGGGGACCGAGCAGTTCCTCGGCTTCTACGACGTGCATGCCGACTGCTTGAGCGGGCTGTTCCGGCGCCGCAAGCGCATCGTCGAAATCAGCGAGGCGTTTCGGCGCTTGCGCGCGTGCTACCCGCGCAAACGCCTCTTCGTCATCCTGGATAACTTGCACAATGTCCATGATCATCCGCGCTTCCTGGCGGTGCTCCGCCGCCTGCACATCCACCCCGTGTGGACGCCCACGGACGCCTCCTGGCTCAACGCCATCGAAGCTCACTTCGGGGTCACGAAGCGAGCCACCCTCACCGGCTCGGACGATCTCGACCACGTCCCGCGCCGCCGCCGCATCTATCGCTACCTCCGCTACCGCAACCGCCAAATCGGCCAGGCAGATCATCCCTTGACGCGCATCCGGTCCACTCGCCCTATCAAGTTGGATCGACACTAGGCGGGCCCTCGACGGGATCCGGGCCGGGCGCCGGTGCGGGAGCCGGCGCCCGGCCTCCTCACCGCGCCATGGCCCACTCGTGAGAGGACGATGACACTCGACATTCGCGTCCCGGAATTCTGGCAGCTCGACCGCGTGGACACCGAGCTGCGCCGCGTCTATGACATCTGCGCGGGGTGCCGCCGCTGCCTGCCCCTCTGCCCCTCGTTCCGGGTCTTGTTCGACCGGCTGGACGTGGACGCGGTGGACGGCGACGTCGAGAAGCTGCCCGCGGCGGACGTCAAGGAAGTCGTCGATCTCTGCTACCAGTGCAAGCTCTGCTACAACCACTGTCC
>DASYVT010000017.1 GCA_035936835.1 Candidatus Methylomirabilota bacterium
GGCGAACATGGGCCGGTAGCGCACCGGCTGGGGTGTCGGGATCGAGGCGCTGGGATCGCCCATGGCCGCCGTCACGATGAAGCCGCTCTTCAGGACGAGCTCGGGCTTGACGCCGAAGAAGGCCGGCTTCCAGATGACGAGATCGGCCAGCTTGCCCGCCTCGATCGAGCCCACCTCGTGCGCGATGCCGTGCGAGATGGCCGGGTTGATCGTGTACTTGGCGACGTAGCGCTTGGCGCGGACGTTGTCGTTCCTGCCGTCGCCCGGCAGAGCGCCTCGCTGCTTCTTCATCTTGTCCGCCGTCTGCCAGGTGCGCGTGATCACCTCCGCGATGCGTCCCATGGCCTGCGAGTCCGAGGAGAGCATGCTGATCGCGCCCAGGTCGTGGAGCACGTCCTCCGCGGCGATCGTCTCCGCGCGGATCCGGGACTCCGCGAAGGCCAGGTCCTCCGGGATCTTGGGATCGAGATGGTGGCATACCATGAGCATGTCGAGATGCTCGTCCATGGTGTTGACCGTGAACGGCATGGTCGGGTTGGTCGAGGACGGGAGACAGTTGGGCTCGCCGCAGACCTTGATGATGTCGGGCGCGTGCCCGCCTCCTGCGCCTTCCGTATGATACGTGTGGATGGTCCGGCCCTTGAAGGCCTTGATCGAGTCCTCGACGAAGCCCGCCTCGTTCAGGGTGTCCGTGTGTATGGCGACCTGCACGTCCATCTCCTCGGCCACGGAGAGGCAGGCGTCGATGGCGGCTGGAGTGGTCCCCCAGTCCTCGTGGAGCTTGAGCCCGATGGCGCCCGCGGCCACCTGCTCCCGAAGCGGGTCGAACCTGGAGGCATTTCCTTTCCCAAGGAAGCCGAGGTTGATCGGCAGGCCGTCCGAGGCCTCGAGCATCCGGTGAATGTTCCACGCCCCAGCGGAGCAGGTCGTGGCGTTGGTGCCGGTCGCGGGGCCCGTGCCGCCGCCGATGAGAGTCGTCAGCCCGGCCGAGAGCGCCTCGTCGACGAGCTGAGGGCAGATGAAGTGGATGTGGCTGTCGATGCCGCCCGCAGTGACGATGCGTCCTTCGCCCGCGATGACCTCCGTCGAGGCGCCGACGATCATGCCGGGCGTGACGCCGGCCTGGATGTCGGGGTTGCCGGCCTTGCCCACGCCGACGATGCGCCCTCCGCGGATCCCGATGTCTCCTTTGACGATTCCCCAGTGGTCGAGGACGAGGGCGTTGGTGATGACGAGGTCGAGGACTCCATCCGCGGCGGTGGCGCGCGCCGACTGGCCCATGCCGTCGCGGATGACCTTGCCGCCGCCGAACTTGATCTCGTCGCCGTAGACCGTGAAGTCCTTTTCGACCTCGATGAGGATGTCCGTGTCCGCGAGCCTGACGCGGTCACCCACGGTCGGACCGTAGAGGTCCGCGTACTGCCGCCGGGGCAGCCGGAGACTCATGGCCTCACGCCCCCTGGAAGCCGGCCTGGGCGGCCTTCTTCACCGCGGCGTCTCGGCGCGCCGCGTCCACCCTGCCGTCGGCTAGCGCGTTGAGCCCGTGGACCTCCCGCGCGCCCGCCAGCTCCACGAGCGTCACCGCTTTCTCATCACCCGGCTCGAATCGGACGGCGGTGCCAGCGGGCACGTTGAGCCTCATGCCCCAGGCCTTCGCCCGCTCGAAGCGAAGCGCGCGGTTGGCTTCGAAGAAGTGAAAGTGCGAGCCGACCTGGATGGGCCGGTCTCCCGTGTTTGACACTGTCAGCTCGACGGTGTGCCGGCCCGCATTCGCCTCGATGTCGCCGTCGCCGAGGATGTACTCGCCTGGGATCATTTCTACCCCGTCATCGGATGGGATGGTGGATCGTGACCAGCTTCGTGCCGTCGGGGAAGGTGCCCTCGACCTGCACCTCCTCGAGCATCTCCGGCACGCCGTCCATGACGTCGTCCCGCTTGAGGACGGTGATGCCGAAGGCCATGAGCTCGGACACGCTCCTTCCGTCGCGGACGCCTTCGAGCACCTCGGCGGTGATGAGGGCCAGCGCCTCGGGGTAGTTCAGCTTGAGACCGCGGCCCCGCCGCCTGCGCGCCACCTCGGCGGCGGTGAAGATCAGCAGCTTGTCCTGCTCTCGGGGGGTCAGGTGCATGGCCGGATGATCTTACGTCAAACGGTCAGGTGCTGTCTTACCACATCATGGCGCAGCTCGGAGGTCGAACCGCTTGCGACGATGGCGCCCTTGCGCATGATGGCGTAGGAGCCGGCCAGACGCCAGGCGAACTCGAGGTACTGCTCGACCAGGAGGACGGCGATGCCGCGCTCCTTGATGCGCTGGATGGCATCTTCGATCTGGAGTATCACGTTCGGCTGGATGCCCTCGGTCGGCTCGTCCATGAGAAGGAGCTTCGGCCGCGCCAGGAGGACCCGCGCAATCGCCAACTGCTGCTGCTCCCCGCCCGACAGCACGCCGCCCTTGCGGGAGAGAAGCTGCTTGAGCTTCGGGAACAGGTCGAACACCTGCTCGATATCGGCCTGCGCGAGCCTGCCGTTGCCCGCCGACTTGGGCCGCCCGAGAAAGCCGACCCGCAGGTTCTCCGCCACGGTCAGGTTCGGGAAGATCTCACGTCCCTGCGGCACGTAGCCGATGCCGCAGGCCGCCCGCTCCTCCGGCCGGAGGCGTGCGAGGTCCGTGCCGTCGAAGACGATGCGCCCCGAGCGAGCCGGCAGGAGCCCCATGATGCTCTTGAGCAGGGTCGTCTTGCCGACGCCGTTCCGGCCCATCAGGCACACGACCCCGCCCGCGGGCACGTGGAGCGAGACGTCCCAGAGCACCTGGCTCTCGCCGTAGGCGACGTCGAGGCCCCCAATCTCAAGCATGGGAGACCTCAAGCATCGGCGTCGCGGCTCCGTCCCAAGTAGACCTCCATCACACGCTCGTCACTCTGGATCTTGTCCACCGGCCCCTCGCACAGCACCCCGCCCTCGTGAAGCACCGTGACCGTGCGCGCGATCCGGCGGACGAACTCCATGTCGTGCTCGATGACGAGGACCGCCCTTTCCTCTGCGACTCCCTGCAGCAGCCGCCCGGTCTTCTCGGTCTCCTCGTCGGTCATGCCGGCGACGGGCTCGTCCACGAGAAGGAGCTCCGCGTCCTGGACCATGACCATACCGATCTCGAGCCACTGCTTCTCCCCGTGGGAGAGCCCGCCGGCCCGGTCCCCCGCCTGACCGAGGAGCCCGATGCTGTCGAGGGTGGCGTCGATCCGTTCCCGCTGCTCCCCGCTGAGCCGAGCCTTGAGCGTGGGGAACACGCCCTTGCTCGAGCGCGCGAGCGCCAGCTCGAGGTTCTCCCTCACCGTGAGGTTGGCGAAGATGGACGGCGTCTGGAACTTTCGCCCGATGCCAAGCCCCGCGATCTCGTTCTCCCGCCGTCCGACCAGGTCGATGTTGCGGCCGAAGATCACGCGCCCCGCGCTCGGCTGGACCTTGCCCGAGATGACGTCGAGGAGCGTCGTCTTGCCGGCCCCGTTGGGCCCGATGACGACCCGCAGCTCCTTGTAGTCCATGTAGAAGTTGAGCCCATTGAGCGCCTTGAAGCCGTCGAAGTCGACGGTGACGTCCTCGAGGTAGATGATCGAGCCTCTCGGCGAGGCGCCCACGGTCATGCGAGCTGCCCTGGTGTGAATGACGTCGCGCTGCAGCAGGGCCTCTTCGCGCAAGCGCTCATCGGGGCGTCACCTCTACGGCCTTGGCCTTTTCACTCCGGGCCGGCGCGGGCTCGGGCGTCTTGGCCGCGCCGAAGCGCGCCATCAGCTTTTGCGCCGTCCCCACGATGCCGTCGGGGACAAAGAGGACGACGGCCACGAACATCCCGCCCAGCACGAGGATCCAGAGATCCGGGTAGTGCGTCGTCAGGATGCTCTGGAGCCAGTTGACGCCGAAGGCCCCGACGACCGGCCCGATGAGCGTTCCCCGCCCGCCCACCGCGACCCAGATGATCATCTCGATGGACGGCAGCACCCCGATCCTGGCGGGCGTGATGATGCCGACCTGCCCGACGTACAGCGCGCCCGCCACGCCCGCGAGAGCCGCCGACACGGTGAAGACGAAGAGCTTGAACGCCGCCGGAGAATACCCGCAGAAGAGCACGCGCGTCTCGCTGTCGCGGATGGCGACCAGGACCCTGCCCGCCGGAGAGCGCACGATCCACCGGCAGAGCAGGTACGCGCCGCAGAGGCACAGGGCGGTGACGACGTAGAGCCCGCGCTGGGTGCTCGCCTCATTGAGCGGAAACCCGAACATGGTCTTGAAGCCGGAGAGGCCGTTGGTGCCGCCGAGGTTCATCGCGTTGCGGTTGAACGTGAGCCAGGCGCAGAGCGCCAGCGCCTGGGTGATGATCGAGAAGTAGACGCCCCGGATCCGGCTCCTGAAGGTGAGAAAACCGAAAACCGCTGCAACGATGCCGGGAACGAGCACCACGGCCAGCAGGGTGAACAGGGCGCTGTAGAAGGGCCTCCAGAACAGCGGCAGCTCCGTCACGCGGTTCCAGACCATGAAGTCCGGCAGCACGTTCTGGTACACGCCCTTGGCCCCGATCTCGAGCATGAGGTGCATGCCCATGGCGTAGGCGCCGAGACCGAAGAAGACGCCGTGGCCGAGCGAGAGCACGCCCGCATAGCCCCAGATTAAATCGATCCCCAGTGCCAAGATGGCGTAGGTCAGGTACTTGCCGAAGAGGTTCAGCGTAAAGTTGGAGACTCCGAACGGCGAGCCCTGTGGCAGCGCGTTCAGCGCTGGCAGCACCACGACGAGGAGGACGGCCGCGGCGAGGAACGCCCAGCGCTCACGAGTCTGCATAGCGTCCCTTCGCCGCGAAAAGCCCGGACGGACGCCGCTGGATGAACAGGATCACGACCACGAGGATCGCGACCTTTCCGAACACGGCGCCGAGGCCCGGCTCGATGATCTTGTTGAGCCCGCCAATGCCGAGCGCGGCCAGGATGGTCCCGAGGAGCTTGCCGACGCCCCCCGTCACGACCACCATGAAGGAGTCGACGATGTAGTTCTGCCCGAGCTCCGGCCCCACGTTGCCGATCTGGGTCAGCGCGCAGCCGGCGATACCGGCCAGCCCCGCGCCCAGGGCGAACGTGAGGGCGTCCACGCGGCGGGAGCGGACGCCGAGGCAGGCCGCCATCCCGCGATTCTGCGTCACCGCGCGGACCCGCAGACCCGCGTCGGTCTTGAAGAGCAGAAGATACATCCCGGCCACGGCGACCGTCGCCAGCCCGATGATGAAGAGCCTGTTGTAGGGCAGCTGGATTCCGACCATCACCGGCACGCCGCCTGAAAGCCACGTGGGCGAGATCACGTCCACGTTCGCCGCGCCGAACCAGAGGCGCAGCCCCTGCTGGATCATGAGGCTGATGCCCCAGGTCAGCAGCAGGGTCTCGAGCGGCCGGCCGTAGAGGAACCGGATCACGCCGCGCTCGAGGGCAAAGCCGGCCGCGCCCGCCACGAGGAACGACAGTGGGAGCGCCACGAGGAAGTAGTACCCGAAGATTCCCGGAGCGTGCCCCTGGAACCACCCCTGCGTCACGTAGGTGGCGTAGGCGCCGAGCGCCATCAGCTCGCCATGCGCCATGTTGATGACGCCCATCAGGCCGAAGATGATGGCGAGGCCGAGAGCCATCAGGAGCAGGATAGAGGACAGCGACACCCCCTGGAACATGACCTGGATCGCCTGGGTCAGGAGCGTCCAGCGCTCGACCCGCTTGACGGCTTCCGCCGAGGCCTGCTTGAGCGCGGGCGGCGTGCCGGGGGCATCCGCTATCTCGCGAAGCCGATCGAGGGCGTCGCCGCTGCCGAGAGCGCCTAGCCTGGTGGCGGCGTTGACCCGCTCGGCGGGTGAGCCCGACTTCAGGTGGATGAGGGCAATCGCTTCCTCGATCGCGTAGCGCACCCACCTGTCCTTCTCTTTCGCGAGGGCCTCGGTCAGCGTCGGCAGCGCGCCGGGATCGCCGCCATTGCCCATCTTCACGGCGGCGGCCTGCCGGACGGTCCAGTCCGGGTCGGCCAGCTGCGTCGTTCCCGAGAACGCATCGATCAGCGGCCGGAGGACGAGGCGCAGGCTCCGCCCCGTCGCGACCTCTGCGAGCTTGGAGAG
This sequence comes from Candidatus Methylomirabilota bacterium, assembly GCA_035936835.1. Lineage (NCBI taxonomy): Bacteria > Methylomirabilota (SeqCode) > Candidatus Methylomirabilota bacterium. The sequence goes on from DASYVT010000017.1 coordinate 6,144, forward strand.
ATCGGCGAGAAGCGGCTTGCCGTCGGCACTCCGAATCGGCTCGCGGCCGTAGGCGGTGAAGATCGGGACCAGGGTCTTGTCGCCCTCGTTGACCTTGTCCCCGACGATGACGGTCTCCCTCTTACCTCCCGGCAGCGAGCGGACATAGACGCTGCCTTCGCGAAGAGCTTCCAGCAGCGGCAGGAGCTTGCGGTCGCCGGTCTTGCCGAGAGCGACCGCCGCCGCCTCTTGCACGGCAGCGTCGCTCGAGGCGACCGCGGCGATGGCTTTGACGATCTCCGGCGCCGGTGACGGAGCCGCACCCTGCGCCGCTGCCGGGACAGTGAGCCCCGGCAGCAGCGCGAGCGCCAACAGCAGACGCGTGATCACGTAAGTGGCTAGGCCTTCTTCTGGTACGTACCCTTCTGGTTGACCCAGTCGCAGCCCTTGTCGGGGCTCGTGTACTTGCTCCACGGCTCGGCCCTGACCAGGCCCTTCGAGCGCGAGACGACCTTGAACTGGCCGTCCTTGAGGATGTCGCCGATCAGCACCGGCTTGTAGGTGTGGTGGTTGACCTCGTCCATCTTGATCTGCCCGCCCGGCGCCAGGAAGGTTTGGCCGTAGACGGCCTTGCGGACCGCCGCCACGTCGAACGACTTGGCCTTCTCGACGGCCTGCTTCCAGATGTAGACGCCGAAGTAGGCCGCCTCCATCGGGTCGTCCGTGACGCGCTTGGACCCGCCGGGCAGCTTGTTCTTCTCGCAGTAGTTCTTGAACGCCTGGATGAACTTCTTGTTCTGCGGTGTGTCGACCGACTGGTAGTAGTTCCAGGCCGCGAGATGGCCGACCAGCGCGGAGGTGTCCATACCGCGCAGCTCGTCCTCGGCCACGCTGAAGGCCATGATCGGCGCGGTCTCGGAGCGCAGGCCCTGGTTGGAGAACTCCTTGTAGAAGGGCACGTTGCTGTCGCCGTTGATCGTCGAGAGCACCGTGGCTCCGCCGCCGGAGGCGAAGCGTTTGATCTTGCCGACGATGGTCTGGTAGTCCTGGTGATTGAACGGCGTGTACTCCTCGGCGATATTGTCCGCCGGCACGCCCTTCGCGAGCAGGAACGCGCGCAGGATCTTGTTGGCCGTGCGCGGGAAAACGTAGTCGGTGCCGAGCAGGTAGAACTTCTTGTACCCGCCGCCCTCCTTCGACATCAGGTACTCGGCCGCCGGGATCAGCTGCTGGTTCGGCGTGGCCCCGGTGTAGAAGACGGCCTTCGAGCACTCCTCGCCCTCGTACTGCACGGGGTAGAAGAGCAGGCCTTCGTTGTTCTCGAACACGGGCAGCACCGACTTCCGGCTGACCGAGGTCCAGCAGCCGAACGTGACCGCCACCTTGTCCTGGAGGAGCAGCTGCTTCGCCTTTTCGGCGAAGAGGTCCCAGTTCGAGGCTGGGTCCACGACCACGGGCTCGATCTTCTTGCCCAGGACCCCGCCCTTAGCGTTGATCTCCTCGAACGCCATCATGCAGACGTCACGGAGCGACACTTCGCTGATCGCCATGGTGCCGGAGAGTGAGTGGAGAACGCCCACCTTGACCGTGCCGCCGCCCTGGGCGCGGAGGACGGAAGGAAAGCCGATCCCCGCAGCCGCGCCGAGGCCGGCGGCCGCGGTCGTCTTGAGGAAGTCCCTGCGCGAGAAGTCTTGCATGTCCGTCTCCTTCTGACTTCGGGGTGAGTGGTTGGGCCCTTCATCGGGCCCTGTCCATTGGGAGAACCGGCGCTCGGCCTCAGACCCCGCTGTCTCGGCGCGCCGCGCTTCTGGGACAGCAAGCGCCATGCCCGGGAGGGCCGTCAGTATTTCTCAACAATTACGGCTAAACACACGCCGGATATGACGAGGCCGCTGCCTACTTGGTAGGCAGCGGCCAGGTTCTGCCTCAGAAAACGGCAACGCTAGCGTGCGGGGCGGAGTGGACCCATCCCGTCCGTGAGCAGGAGGGCCTGGGCGACCTCGGCCATAGTCCTCCTGGTATCCATGGCCGTCTTCTGGATGCGCCGGAAGGCTTCCGGCTCGCTCATCCCGAGCCGGGTCATGAGGAGCCCCTTCGCGCGGTCCACTAGCTTGCGCGATTCAAGCTTCCGCCTGAGCGCTTCGTTCTCCAATCGCGCGGCCTCGAGATCGCGGAAGCGGGAGACCGCCACGTCGAGGGCCGGCGCCAGCTCCGCCGGTCTGAGCGGCTTGACGAGGAACGCCAGGACCCCGGCGTGGACGGCGCGCGCCGCGACGTCGGGATCGGCATGGCTGGTCAGGAGAACGATGGGGCACGGGAGGGCCGCCATCACCTGACGGGCCGCCTCGACGCCGTCGCCGTCCGGCAGCCCGACCGCGAGCAGCAGGACGTCGGGGCGGTGCTTGTCCACGAGCCGCACGGCATCCTCAACGCGGCTGCCATTCCCCACGACGGTACCCCCCTGGGAGCCGACGGCCTCAGCCACGACCGCCCGGGACGGGGCGTGATCATCGATGATCAGGACTCTCCATCGTTGGGTTTTCATGCATCCGTGCAGGAGCAAGGACAATGCCACCTCGCGTGCCTGAAGAATCGGGCGATTAGGCGCCCTATAGATCGCGCCGCCTGCCCAGCCGTCGCGCAAGCAGTGGGCATCGCCTACTGAGTGAGCAACAGCCCCCGCCCAGCCCCGGACGCACGACGGCCCCCGGTGCGCCTGGCGCCGAGGGCCGTCCTGTACCGCCGGCAGGCTAGATGTCGTAGTAGAGGGCGAACTCGTACGGATGCGGACGCAGCCGGACGGGGTCCACCTCGTTCTTCCGCTTGTACTCGATCCACGTCTCGATCAGATCCGGCGTGAACACGTCCCCCTTCAGCAGGAAGTCGTGGTCCTTCTCCAGGTTGTCCAGCACGATATCGAGCGAGCCCGGCAGCTGCTTGATCTTCTTTTGCTCAGCCGGCGGCAGCTCGTACAGGTCCTTGTCCACCGGCTTGCCCGGATCGATCTTGTTCGCGACGCCGTCGAGCCCCGCCATCACGCACGCGGCGAAGGAGAGATAGGGGTTGCACGTGTTATCAGGCGTACGGAACTCGATGCGCTTCGCCCCCTCGGACTTGCTGTACATCGGGATGCGGATGGCGGCCGAGCGGTTGCGCTGGCTGTAGACGAGGTTGATCGGCGCCTCGTAGCCGGGCACGAGTCGCTTGTAGCTGTTGGTGCTGGGCGCGATGAACGCCAAGAGCGCGGGCGCGTGCTTGAGGATGCCACCGATGTAGTGGAGGCACATCTTCGAGATATCGGCGTACCCACCCCGCTCGTAGAAGAGGTTCTTGCCGTTCTTCCAGATGGACTGGTGGGTGTGCATGCCGGAGCCGTTGTCCTGGAAGAGCGGCTTGGGCATGAAGGTCGCCGTCTTGCCCCACTTCTTCGCGGTGTTCTTCGCGCAGTACTTGTACCAGCAGACCTTGTCCGCCATCTTCGTCAGCGTGTCGAAGCGCATGTCGATTTCGGTCTGCCCGCCCGTCGCGACCTCGTGGTGGTGCACCTCGACCCGGACACCGACCGACTCCAGCGCCAGCACCATATCGGAGCGGATGTCCTGGAACTGGTCCATCGGCGGCACGGGGAAGTAGCCCTGCTTGTAGCGCGGCTTGTAGCCGAGGTTCGGGCGGTCCGGCGTACCCTCCCGGCCCGAGTTCCACGCGCCGGCCTCGGAGTCGATGAAATAGAAGCCGTAGTTGTAGCTCTGGTCGAAGCGGATCGAATCGAAGAAGAAGAACTCGAGCTCGGGCCCGATGAAGATCGTGTCCCCGGCGCCCGACTTCTTGACGTAGGCCTCGGCCTTCTGCGCCACGTAGCGGGGGTCGCGGGTGTAGGCCTTGCCCGTGATCGGGTCCTTGACGTTGCAGATGAGGACGAGGGTCGGCACCGCGGTGAACGGGTCCATCTGCGCCGTCGAGGGGTCGGGAATGAGCAACATGTCCGACTCGTCGATGGTCTGGAAGCCTCTAATAGACGAGCCGTCGAACCCGAGGCCGTCCTGGAAGATGCCCTCGTTCAGCTCGGAAACCGGGATCGAGAAATGCTGCCAGAGGCCGGGGAGATCGATGAAGCGCAGATCGACTATCTTGACGCCCTTCTCCTTGGCCATCTTCAGTACGTCCTTCGGGGTCATGCGTTCCGCCTCCTTTGAGATGACGTGGGACTAAAATGCCGGGCCGGTGGAGCGTCGCTGCCCCACCGGCCTCGCTACACTAAGCGCTCCTGTTCGATGCGTCAATGGGCCGGGCGCTTGGCCTGGGCCGCCTTCATGGCCTCCGCGAACGCGCCGCTCCCGGGGCCGCTCATCCCGTACTCTCCATACGAGGATCCGCCGAGGGCATAGGCCGTCTCCGAGTGCTGCGAGAGGTCGAGCCCCGCCATCTCGTCGTCCTCGCTAACGCGCAGGCCCATGATTGCGTCCAGCACCTTGAGGATGACCACCGTCATCACGAAGCCCAGCACGATCGTCGCGACCACGGCCACCAGCTGCTTCCAGAGCTGTCCCGGGTCGCCGTAGAGGAGCCCGTTGGCCCCGGCGTCGTTGACGGTCTTGGTGGCGAAGATCCCGGTGGCGAGCGCCCCCCAGGTGCCGCCGACGCCGTGCACGCCGACGACGTCGAGCGAGTCGTCGTAGCCGAGCTTGGTCTTGAGGTTGCAAGCCGTGTAGCAGAGGATGCCGGCGAGCCCTCCGATGACGAGCGCAGCCATAGGCGTGACGAAACCGGCGGCAGGCGTAACTGCCACCAAGCCCGCGACGGCGCCCGAGGCGGCCCCCAACACCGTGGGTTTACCTCGCGAGCTCCACTCGGTCAGCATCCAGCCGAGCGCCGCCGCGGCCGCGGCCGTGTTGGTCGTCGTGAACGCGTTGGCCGCTACGCCGTTCGCCCCGAGAGCGCTGCCCGCGTTGAAGCCGAACCAGCCGAACCAGAGCAGGCTCGCGCCCATGACCGTCATGGGCAGGTTGTGGGGCGGCATGGGCTGCTGGCCGTAGCCCTTGCGCTTGCCGATGACCAGCACGGCCGCCAGCGCAGAGACGCCGGAGGAGATGTGCACGACCGTACCGCCGGCGAAGTCGAGCGCGCCCAGCTTGCGCAGCCACCCGCCGTCCGCCCAGACCCAGTGGGCGAGCGGATCGTAGACGAGCGTCGCCCACGCCAGCACGAAGATGATGAAGGTCGAAAACTTCTTGCGCTCGGCGAAAGCGCCGGTGATGAGCGCCGGCGTAATCACGGCGAACATCATCTGGAAGAGCATGAAGGCCTGGTGCGGGATGGTCGCGGCGTAGGTCGGATTCGGCTCGGCGCCGACGCCGCGCAGCCCGACCCACTCGAGCCCCCCGATGATGCCTCCCTTGTCGGGCCCGAAGGCCAGGCTGTAGCCCCAGAGCACCCACTGCACCGAGATCAGGGCCAGGATGATGAAGCTTTGCATCAGCGTGCCGAGAGCGTTCTTCTGCCTGACCATGCCGCCGTAGAAGAGCGCGAGCCCGGGCGCCGTCATGAGGAGCACGAGGGCCGAAGACATCAACACCCACGCGGTGTCCCCGGTGTCGATCTTCGGAGCCGGCGCCGCGGGGGCGGCGGCGGCAGGAGCCGGCGGAGCGGCCGCCGGGGCCTGGGCGAGGACCGGGCTGGCAGCGCACAGACCCAGGACCGCCATCAGCAGGATGAGCAAGAATACCCGGGACACTCTCATTACCGCCTTTCCTCCCTGACCTTTCCGGTCACAGGGCGCTCTCGTCGCGCTCGCCGGTGCGAATACGAATCGCCGTGTCCACGGGATGGACGAAGATCTTGCCGTCACCGATATTGCCGGTCTTGGCCGCCCCGGCGAGGACGCCGGCGACCTTGTCCACGAGGCTGTCGGGCACAACTACCTCGATCTTGATCTTGGGGAGGAAATCCACGGTGTACTCGCCGCCGCGGTAGAGCTCCGTGTGCCCCTTCTGCCTACCAAAGCCGCGGACCTCGGAGACCGTCATGCCGATGACGCCGATGCCCGTCAGGGCCTCCTTCACGTCGTCGAGCTTGAACGGCTTGATGATAGCTTCGATCTTTTTCATTAAGTCCTCCCGGGGCGCCTTGGTTTGCACCTGTCATGCCGGGCGTCTGTATTCCACGAGGGCGAGAAAAATCAAATGCTTGTACGGCGAAAGGGAGAGACCTCGAGACAGACATCTGCCCAATTGGTAGGCAGATGCTGAAAACTGCCTCGGCACTAGGCAGGGGCCGAGGGGGGAGCGATTACGGCGTCAGTCGCGCCAGACGGTCTCTTCGACTGCGCGGCGGGACTTGAGATTCACGTCTGTCTCGACTGGTCGAGGCAGCGCGACCTCAAGAGCGCTCCAGACAGTGCGGAGGTCGGGGCTCTTCTGAGCCGGAAACATGCCCGGGATAGCGGGTGGGCTGTCCATGGTGAACGTGCCCGAACAGACGATTACCGGGACCTTCGACCCGCGCCGCTCCATCTGGCGAAGGAAACCCATGCCGTCGAGGTGAGGCATTCGGAGGTCGAGCACGATGATATCCGGCCGCACCAGGTCGAGGGCCGCCAACGCGTCGAGCCCGTCCACCGCTTCGAAGACTTCGAAGTCTCCCTCGAAGCCCATCCGATACAGAGCCCGCCAAGCCGGATCGTCGTCGACCACCAGCATCTTCATCATCGGCGCCACCTCCCGCGCGCCCTAGCTGCAATCCGGGGGCCCGCGGGGAGGGGTCGATTATCAGGTACTTAGAGACACAGTGTCAGCGAAGACGTCACCGGCGTGACGGTAGGGCCTGACACCGTCGAGGAGCGAACGTTCGCCCTAGGTGCGCCGCTGGGGAATGTCGTGGCGTCGCATCTTCGAGTACAGGGTGGGCCGGCGAAGGCCCAGGATGGCCGCCGCCGCTTGCTTGTTCCACCCGGTCGCTTCGAGCGCGCGCACTATCGAGAGACGCTCGATCTCCTCGAGGGACCCGGCGGGCGGGATGGCAGTCAGGAGCGGCGCGCCGGCGTTGAGGGCTTCGGGCAGATCCGCCGTCGTCACCTCCCGCCCGCGGGCCACCAGCACGGCGCGCTCAATGACGTGCTCGAGCTCGCGCACGTTGCCGGGCCACAGGTACGACAGAAGCCGCCTGAACGCCTCGGGGTCTATCCCCTCCACCTGCCTGTTGTGCTTGAGCCGGAAGCGGTCGAGGAAGCCCTTCACGAGGAGGGGGATATCGTGGGTCTTCTCCCGGAGCGGCGGCAATTCCACCGTTACGGTGTTGATGCGGAAGTAGAGGTCCTGTCTCAGAGAGCCGTCGCGGACCGCGGCCTCGGGGTCGCGGTTCGTCGAGGAGATGAGCCGGAAATCGACGGGCACGGCGCGGCTGCCGCCCAGGCGCCGCACGCTCCGGTCTTCCAGCACGCGCAGGAGCTTGGCCTGGAGGTCCGGCGGCATCTCCGTGATCTCGTCGAGGAGGAGAGACCCCTTGTGGGCCTCCTCGAGGAGGCCCGGCCGGTCCGAGGTGGCGCCCGTGAAGGCGCCCTTCACGTGCCCGAATAGCTCGGACTCGATGAGGTCCTTCGGCAGCGCGGCGCAGTTGATCTTGATCAGGGGTCCTTGGGCGCGCGGGCTCTTGGCGTGGACGGCGTTGGCAGCCAACTCCTTGCCCGTGCCGCTCTCTCCCACGATAAAGACGTTGGCGTCGGACGCGGCGACCGAGTCGAGCAGCTCGAACACGCGCCGCATCGTGGGCGAACCTCCGAGCATCTCGCCGTACCCCATCTGCTCCGCCAGCTGCCGCTTCAGGTCGGAGGTTTCGGCCAGGAGTTGCCGCCGCTCGAGCGCCTTGCCGAGCAGGGTCAGCATCTCGGCCGAGTCGAAGGGCTTGGTCACGAAGTAGAAGGCGCCTTCCTTGGTCGCCTCCACGGCCTTCGAGATCGAGCCGTGGCCCGTCATGATGATGACCTCGATGTCGGGGTCGCGGCTCTTGAGCAGCCTCAGGAGACCGATGCCGTCGCCGTCGGGCAGAACGAGATCCACGAGCGCCACGGAGAAGTCCCGGCCGTCCAGGCGCGCGGCCGCTTCAGCCGTGCTCACCGCCGTTTCCACGACGTAGCCTTCGCGCTCGAGAATGAGCCGCAGGCCCTCCGCGATCGCGGGCTCGTCGTCAACAACCAGCACTACCGGCTTCATGGCACCACAAGCACGACCGGCTTCATGGCGCCCCCAGCGGCAGGAGCACCCGGGCCTGCGTGCCCCGCCCGAGCTGGCTCCGGATGTCCATGCGTCCCCCGTGCTGCTCCACGACGGTGCGCGCGATGGCCATGCCGAGGCCGGTGCCGCTGTCCTTGGTAGTGAAGAAGAGATCGAAGACGCGCGCCCGCGTCTCCTCGGACATGCCGCAGCCCGTGTCCTCCACCACCTCCTCGACCAGTCCCTGCTCCGCTCGGCGCGTGCGCAGCGTCAGCGACCGCGATCTCGACCTCGGGACCCAAGTCGGTCAGTCCGACCGTCACCGCAGCCCCGTGAGGCGTGAACTTGATGGCATTGCCGACCAGGTTGACGACCACGCGGAGCAACCGGTCCTCGCCGCCCCGGAGCGCAAAATTCAAGCCGCTGGTGGCGCGCCCGACTACCAGGCCCTTGTCCTCGACCTGCGGGCGAAGCTCCTCGAGCGCACGCACGCCGACCTTCTCCATGTCCACCGCGCGACGCTCGAGCGGGAGCAGGCGCGCGCGGAGGCGCGAGAGCTCGAGCACTCGGTTCACCAACCGAAGGAGCCGATCCGAGCTCGCGGCGATGATGTCCACCAGTCGCGCCTGCTTGGCCGTGAGCGGCCCCTGCACGCGATCGAGCAGCAGATGGGTCGCCTCCTTGACCGAGGTGAGCGGCGTTCGCAGCTCGTGCGAGATGTGCGAGAAGAACTCCTCCTTGAGGTGGTCCACCTCGCGAAGGCGCTCAGCCATGCGGTTGAAGGAGCGCGCCAGCTCCCCGATTTCGTCGCGGCTCGTCACGGGAAGCGGATGCGTGAAGGCGCCGTCGGCCAGCTGGGCCGTGGCGATCGAGAGCCGGCGCAGCGAGCGCCTGAGGTGCTCGGCCAGGAAGGCCGTCGGCGCGAGCGCTGCCGCCAGGCTCGCCAGGAGTGCCCAGAACACGGTGTTCCACGTGTGTCCCTCGAGCTGCCGCGCCTCGATTTGGGCTCCCTCGAGCGCGCCGTACGTGGCGCCCAGCATCCGATCGAGGTACGCCCCCGTCCGGTCGGCCGCGAAGCGCCGCTCGGCGTCGAGGCCGGGCCCCATCGCCGCGAGCCGGCGGTAGACGGCAAGGGCGACGATCGCGTCCTGGTGCTGCGACCGCTCCTCCTCGCTGCTGAGGAAGGAGCGCAAGCGGTCGAAGTCCTTGGCCATCCGTGCGGCGCGGTCGTTCCAGGTCCTTTGCGCAGGCTCCGCCGCGGCCGGCCTGGCGTCCACCTCGGTCCGCGTGAAGCCGCCCAGCTGCTCGCGCAGCGAGATGCCCATCCGAAGGGCCGGTAGAGACTGAGTCGCGATACCTCGATTGACGTCGACCAACCGGCTGATGGCGAGCAGGCACCAGGTGGCGACCCCGACCAACGCCACGATCACGAGCGCCGAAGTCATGAACACCTTGTAGGGCAACCGCATGGTATTTCTCAACCTAGCACAGCCATCCCCAAAGCGTCACCAGACTGACACTCGCCAAGATCATCTAGTTAGAGGTCAAGTCTTTAGCGCAAATAATCACCTTCTTAGGAGCTATAACTTACTATACAGCTTAAGGTTGGTGAATCGCGTTCTGAGAGCGAGAGGACGCCCGGACCTGGTCCTGCCGGTTGACATGTTGGCCTGCTGACGACGGTCGGCCTTGCCTTGACAGGCCACCGGGTGGCGAGCAATATGGCCACCCATGGACTTCGGCTTCGCCCTTCCCGGCCGCGGATCGCTTGCCACCCCCGAAATCCTGACCAAGCTTGCGCGCAAGGCAGATGAGCTCCGCTACTCGTCGATCTTCGTCACGGACCACGTCGTGATCCCGGCGAGCCAGAGCGCGCCGTATCCGTACTCTCCGACGGGCAAGTTCGCCGGCGACTGGCGGAACGGGTACCTCGAGCCGCTGACGCTGATGAGCTACCTCGCCGGCGAGACGTCGCGCGTGAGGCTCGGGACGAGTGTGCTGGTCATCCCCTACCGCAATCCCGTGGTCACGGCCAAGATGCTGGCGACGCTGGATGTGCTTTCGGGAGGCCGCATCATCCTCGGGGCGGGTGTCGGCTGGTTCAAGGAGGAGTTCGAGGCGCTCCACGCCGAGCCCTTCGAGCGGCGTGGAGCGGTCACCGACGAGTATCTGCATCTCATGCGCGCGTGCTGGACCCGCGAGCCGGTGGATTGGCAGGGCGCCTTCTACGGTATGGGACCGGTCAGCGCCATGCCCAAGCCGCGGCAGAAGGGCGGCATCCCGATCTGGGTCGGCGGGCACACGGACGCCGCGCTGCGCCGGGCAGGCGAGCTTTCTGACGGATGGCATCCCATCGGCCTCAGGCCTCCCGCCATGCTGCTCCCGGAAGAGTACCGCGACAAGGTCGCCATTATCCGCGACTGGGCGCGGAAGGCCGGGCGTGATCCGAGGGCGATCACGCTGTCCTTCCGCTGCCCGCTGGAAGTGCTCCCGAAGCGCGCCAAGCCCGCGGGAGGCGAGCGGCAGCTCTTCCGGGGCACGGCCGCCGAGGTGATCGGGGACCTCAAAGCCTACGAGGCGCTCGGCGTCACCCACTTCGTCTTCGACCCGGTCGCGCAGGACCTTCGGGGCTGGCTCGCCATCATGGAGCGTTTCGCCGAAGAGGTCCGCCCCCGGATGCGCGGCAGCTCGGGCCCTCACCGGATCACCGCATGAGCCCCCTGCCGGCCGACGTATGCGAGTTCATCGCGAGCGCCCGTCTGGGCCGGCTCGCCACGGCGGACGGGGCGGGCCAACCGCTGGTCGTGCCGTTTTGTTACGCTTGGGACGGCGAGGCGCTCGTCTCGGCCATTGACGCCAAGCCCAAGCGCGCGGGTGACCTCAAGCGCGTGCGCAACATCCGCGAGAACCCCAAGGTCTCCGTCGTGATCGACCACTACGACGAGGACTGGCGCCGGCTCCGCTGGGTCATCATCCAGGGGCTCGCCGAGATCCTCACGGCCGGGCGCGACTTCGCCGCCGGCATCGACCTTCTCCTGTCGAAGTACCCTCAGTATCGCGGCATGGGGCTCTCGCGAGACAAGGGAACCATGATCAAGGTCAGGCCAGGGAAGGTCCTCCAGTGGCGCTACGCGAGCTAGCCGCGGTCGAGCGCGCCGCGGAGGGCCGCGTACCCTCAGCGGAGGAGGCAGTCGCCCTGCTTGGCACGCCCGCGTCGCTGATGCCAGATCTGCTCGCCGCAGCGGCGGCGGCGAGGGACCGGGGTCGCGGCCGCCGCATGACCTTCTCGGCCAAGGTCTTCGTACCGCTGACCAATCTCTGCCGCGACTACTGCGGGTACTGCACCTTCCGCCGCGATCCAGGCGACCCGGGCGCACTGACCATGACGCCGGAGCAGGTCGTGACGCTCGCCCATGCGGGCGAGCGCCTCGGCGCCAAGGAAGCGCTCTTCTCGCTGGGCGACCGGCCGGAGGCGCTATTCCCCGAATACCGCCAGTTCCTGCGGCGCATGGGGCACAGGACGACGCTCGACTATCTGCGCGCTGTCTCGGCGCTGGTCGTCAGCGAGACGAGCCTCCTGCCCCACGCCAATCCGGGCGTGATGGGCGAGCGTGACCTGTCGTCGCTCCGCGAGGTCAACGTCAGCATGGGCATCATGCTTGAGACGACCTCGGAGCGCCTGCTCGGCCCGGGCCTCGCCCACGACCGCGCCCCCGACAAAGTGCCCGCTCGCCGCCTCCGGACCATCGCGCTCGCCGGCAAGCTGTCGATCCCCTTCACCACGGGCATTCTCATCGGCATCGGCGAGACCCTCGCGGAGCGCGTCGACGCGCTGCTTGCGATCCGTGATCTGCACGAGCGCTACGGGCACATCCAGGAAGTCATCGTCCAGAACTTCCGTCGGAAGCCCGGCATTCCGATGCGGGACCACCCCGAGCCGGCGATGGACGACCTCCTGCGGACGGCCGCGGTGGCCCGGCTTCTGCTCGGCCCCGACATGAACATCCAGGTGCCACCCAACCTCTCCGACGCGGACTTTGCGCGGCTGCCCGACGCGGGCATCAACGACTGGGGTGGCGTCTCGCCGCTTACCCCCGACCACATCAACCCCGAGCGGCCGTGGCCCGGGCTCGCGGCGCTCCGCCGCGCCACCGAGCGGGCGGGGCTCGAGCTGCGCGAGCGCCTGGCCGTCTATCCCGAGTACGCGGCACGTTCCGAGTTCGTCCACGAAGCCCTGCGCCCACACGTGCGCGCCCTCGTGGACATCGACGGCCTCGTGAGAGCCGACCTCGAAAGGTGGCGAACGTGGAACTGAACGGTACGGACCAGACTTCCGGCATCGCGCTCGATTGGATCGGCGGCGACGTCCGCCGCATCCTCGGAGGCGCCCTCGAAGGCCGTGAGCTGACGGTGGACGAGGGCATCCGACTCACCGAGGTGAGCGGCCGCGAGCTCCACGCGCTGACCCTCGTCGCCGACGAGATGCGCCGCAGACAGGCCGGCGACGTCGTCACCTATGTCGTCAACCGCAACATCAACTTCACCAACGTCTGCATCAAGCACTGCACCTTCTGCGCCTTTAGCCGCGACCACCGTGAAGAGGAGGGATACTTCCTCCCGCTGGACGAGGTGGTGCGGCGCGCCGTCGAGGCGTGGGAGATGGGCGCCAGCGAGGTCTGCATCCAGGCGGGGCTGCCGCCCAAGCTCGAGGGCTCCTACTACGTGGATCTCTGCCGCGCCATCAAGGCGGCCGTGCCCGAGATGCACCTCCACGCCTTCTCGCCGGAGGAGATCCTGTACGGGTCGACGCGCTCGGGGCTGTCGATCCCCGACTTCCTGAAGGCGCTGCGGGAGGCCGGGCTCGGGACGCTCCCCGGCACCTCTGCGGAGATCCTCGACCAGGAGATCCGCGACCGCATCGCTCGCGGCCGCATCACCGTGGACCAGTGGATCGAAGTGATCACCTCGGCCCACGCCCTCGGCATCCGGACCACCTCGACCATCATGTACGGCCACGTCGAGACCCCCGCGCACTGGATCCGCCACATGGATCTCCTCCGGAGCATCCAGCGGCAGACGGGCGGCTTCACCGAGTTCGTCCCGCTGTCGCTCATCCATCACGAAGCGCCCATGTACCGGCAGGGGCTCGTGCCGGGCGTGCGCCAGGGCGCCACGGGGGTCGAGGTGATCAAGATGCACGCCCTCGCCCGCCTGATCCTCGGCCCCACGTTCCGCAACATCCAGTCCTCGTGGGTGAAGGAAGGACCGAAGATGGCGCAGTACCTCCTCGCGGCGGGCGCCAACGACGTCGGCGGCACGCTCATCAACGAGTCCATCTCCACGTCGGCTGGCGCGGGCTACGGCCAGCTCGTGCCGCCGGCCGAGCTTCGCCGCCTGATCCGAGAGGCGGGGCGCGTGCCCGCCCGTCGCGATACGGTGTACAACCTACTTAAAGTCTACACGACCGCCGCGGACGAGGACGACTCGCCGCTCGACCACGTCACCGACGCCGCGGCGCGCTTCGGCTCCTACCGCGCGCTGTCAGCGTCGAGCCAATTCCGCTTCGTGCATCCGGAAAAGACCGAGGCTCCGACCCGCTCCTAGCGTCGCGCAATGTCGATGTTTACGAGCGCGGGCGGCTGGGTTACAATCCGGCCTTGTCCGAGACGACCGCGGTCATCCGCAGTGGCCGTATCGTTCACCCTCAACCCTGAGACGGAGGATCGCCGAATGGCAAAACCCATGACCAAGTCCGCCACCATCGCTCACCTCGCCCAGAAGACCGGCCTGGCGAAGAAGCAGGTGGTCGATCTCTTCGAGCAGCTCGAAGGGCTCGCGATCAAGGAAGCCAAGAACATCTTCGTGCTGCCTCACTTCGGGCGGCTGGTGCTGGCCAACCGCAAGGCGCGGATGGGCCGCAACCCGCAGACCGGCGAGCCGATCAAGATCCCGGCCAAGCGCGTCGTGAAGTTCCGGTTGGCCAAGAGCATCAAGGACGCGGTGCTTGGCAAGAAGTAAGGGCTGGGACGGCCTCGCCTTCCGGCCCCTCGCGGACCCGGGGAGCGAGGCGCGAGAGCTCTTCGGCTTCGTCGGGGCCTGGGCGCCGTCGCCCGCCGACGTCGCGACGGGCTGGGGCGCGTGGGAAGGTGAGACGCTCGTCGGCGCGGCGCTGCTCGAGCGCGCCGGAGGGGCCGCAATGCTCCACGGGCCGGCCATCACTGCTGCGCCAGGCGCGGACCCCGAGCCGGCGCTGGATGCGGCAGCCGGTCTGGTCGCCCTGGCACTCGCCTCGGCGGAGGCGGCGAAGGTCGAGACGCTCTTTGCGCGCCCGCAAGGCCTCGACCGCGTGTGGGTGCGCCTCGGCTTCATTCCCGTGCCGGAGGCCGAGCTGCCGGAGGCCCTCCGTGGCCGTCCCGGCATCGGGCTCTTCGGCTGGCGCGGCGGCAGCGCCCTCTGGAGCGCAGCGGGCCGCGGTCGCGACCGCCGCGCTTCCCCCGCTCTTCACTGACCGGCGGCCTCATGCGCATCGTCACCCTCGCCGGTGGGACCGGCGCCGCCAAGCTCCTGCGGGGCCTGGACGCACTCGTCCCGCCGCGGACGCTCACCATCGTGGGCAACACGGGTGACGATGCGCTGATCTGGGGGCTCCACGTCTCCCCCGACCTCGACACCGTCTGCTACACGCTGGGCGGCTGGATCGACGAGGACCGGGGCTGGGGGCTCCGCAGCGAGAGCTTCAGGACGCTCGGAGAGATGGTCCGCTTCGGCGAACCGACCTGGTTCAATCTGGGCGACCGTGATCTCGCCACCCACCTGCACCGCACGCGCCTGCTGCGCGAGGGGCAGACGCTGACCGAGGTCACGGCGAAGATCGCGCAGGACCTTGACGTGAGCCACGCGGTCCTGCCCATGTCGGACCAGTCCGTGAGGACGTGCGTCCGCGGGCCGGACGGCTGGCTCGGCTTCCAGGAGTATTTCGTGCGCGAGAAGACCCAGGTCGAGGTGGTGGAAGTGGACTATGCGGGCGCGAACGTAGCGCTGCCCGCCCCTGGAGTCGTCGAGGCCATCGCCTCGGCCCAGGCGGTCATCGTCTGTCCGTCCAATCCCATCACCTCCATCGGTCCCATCCTCGCCGTCCCGGGCATCGCGCGCGCGCTGGAGGCGACGGACGCGGTCGTCCTCGCGGTCAGCCCCATCGTCGGAGGGCAAGCCGTCTCCGGGCCCGCCGGACGTCTCATGGCCGCGTGCGGGCTCGAGGTGTCGGCGCTCGGCGTCGCCTCCGCCTACGCGCCGTGGCTCGACATCCTGCTCGTGGACAACCAGGACGCAGCGCTCACGCCGCGCATCGAAGCCGTCGGGATACGCACCATCGTGACGGAGACCGTCATGCACGGCCGGGAGGGGGAAATCGCCCTGGCCCGCCGGGCGCTCGAGGCGCTCGCGTGAGCGCCGTCGTCGCGGTCCCCGTCAAGGACCTCGTCAATGCCAAGCAGCGGCTGATCCCATTGCTCTCGCCTTCCGAGCGCGGCGATCTGGCGCGCGCCATGCTCGAGGACGTCCTCGACGCGCTGGCCCGCGCGCAGGTCGGCCTGGTGCTGGTCGTCACGCGTGACCCAGAAGTTGAGGCGCTGGCGAGACGCCACGGGGCGGGCACGCTCCGCGAGGAGGCCAACCGCGGCCACACGGAAGCTGTCGCTCTCGCCCAGCGAGCGACCCTCGCCCGCGGCGCGCGGCGCTTCCTCACCATCCCGGGCGACGTGCCGTGCGTCACGCCGGGCGAGCTGGCCGCATTGGCCGATGCGCCCCTGGAGGCGCCCGGTGCGATCTTCGTGCCCTCGCTGTCCGGCTTCGGGACGAATGCGGTTCTCCTCGATCCCCCCGACTCAATGACGCTCAAATTCGGCGAGCCCTCCTTCGACAACCACCTGGTCGCGGCGCGGGCCGCAGGCCTCCGGCCGCTGGTGCGGAGGCTCCCCGGTCTCGGCCTCGACATCGACGCCCCGGAAGACCTCGCGCTGCTCCTCGACCGCGGCCCCTCCACGCGGAGCGCCGCATTGCTCGCATCGCTCGACGTCCCGGCTCGCCTGGCGCGCCGCAGCCCGGAGGCGTGAGCGTGCCGCCGCGCTACGAGGTGATCGGCGTCGAGGGTCTGCCCGAGATCGGCGCGGGCGAGGCCCTCTCGAGCCTCATCGCACGCGCCGCTGCCGCGCAAGGGACGCCGCTCGCGGCCGCCGACCTCCTCGTGATCAGCCAGAAGATCGTCTCCAAGGCCGAGGGCCGCATCGTGAGGCTCGCGGAGATCACCCCGTCGCCTGAGACGGTCGCCATGGCCGAGGAGCTCGGCCGCGACGCGCGGCTGATCGAGGTCATACTCCGCGAGAGCCGCCGCGTCGTGCGGCGCGACAAGGGCGTGCTGATCGTCGAGACGCACCAGGGCTGGATCTGCGCCAACGCGGGCGTGGACCAGTCCAACGTCGACGCCGACACTGCCTGCCTCTTGCCCGAGGACTCCGACCGCTCCGCGCGCGAGCTGCGGGATGGGCTGCGGGCCCTGACGGGCCACGACCTGGGCATCATAATCGCCGACACGTTCGGCAGACCGTGGCGCGAGGGGCTGACCAACGTCGCGATCGGCGTGGCGGGGCTCGAGCCGCTCAAGAGCTATTTGGGCGAGAAGGATCCGGCCGGCCACGTGCTGCAGGCGACTATCCTGGCGCTGGCCGATGAGCTCGCTTCTGCGGCCGAGCCCATCATGGGCAAGCTCGACCGCATCCCCGTCGTAATCATCCGCGGGCTCAACTGGCCCCGCGGGGAGAGCGGAAGCCGCCCGCTCCTACGCGACCCCGCCCGCGACCTCTTCCGATAGAAAGGACTGCATGCGCATTGGCATCCTTGGAGGCACGGGCAAAGAAGGGGCGGGACTCGCGCTCCGATGGGCTCAGGCGGGCCACGAGATCATCATCGGGTCGCGCGACGCCGAGCGCGCCCGCGCCAAGGCCGCGGAGCTCTCCGGCCAGGCGGGCCGCGCCGTCGGCGGCATGTCCAATCGCGAGGCCGCGGCCGCCGCCGAAGTCGTCGTCCTGGCGCTGCCCGCGTCGGGCCTCGCCGCCACGCTCGGCGAGATCAAGGACGCCTGCCGCGGCAAGGTCGTGATCAGCACCGTGGTGCCGCTCTCCTTCGGCGGCGGGCGCCTCTTCACCCCGCCCGCCCAGGGCTCCTCCGCGGAGGAGGTGCAGGCGCTGCTCGGCCCCGAGGCGAGAGTCGTCGCCGCCTTCCACCACATCGCCGCCCACGAGCTCTCCGCGACGGCCCACGACATCGACTGCGATCTCCTCCTCTGCGGAGCGGACGCGGACGCGAAGAACGCCGTGGCCGAGCTCGGCAGCGGCATGGGTCTCCGCGCCGTCGACGTGGGCGCGCTCACCAATGCGGGCCCGCTCGAAGGCATCACGGCCGTGCTCGCCACGATCAATCGCCGCTACAAGCTCAAGAACTCCGGCATCAAGATCACAGGACTGCCCACCTAGAAAGGAATCGAGATGGCCGAAGAGCCCGTCGTCGTTTCCCATGAGCGCCTGACCGAGTTCATCGTGTCGGTGCTCGAGGGCGTCAAGATGTCGCCCAAGAACGCCCGCCTGACCGCCGATCTGATGGTGCGCACGGACCTCCGCGGAGTGGACTCGCACGGGATCGGCATGCTGCCGAAATACGTGGAGTGGACGGGCCTGGGATTCATCCACCCGTGGGCCGAGCCGACGGTCGCCCGGGACGATCTCGCGACAGGGCTCGTGGACGGCCAGAAGGGGCTCGGCCACCCGGCGAGCGTCATGGCCATGGAGCTGGCCATCGCCAAGGCGGCGACCTACGGCATGGGTATCGTCGCCGTCCGGAACTCGAACCACTTCGGCGCCTGCGCCAACTACTTGATGATGGCGCTCAAGCAAGGGATGATCGGGCTCGCCTTCACCAATTCCCCATTCGTGGCCATGGCTCCCACCTTCGGGCGCAAGCCCATGATGGGCACCAACCCGATCAGCGTCGCCGCGCCGGCCGCCGCCCGCGAGCCGTACGTGCTCGACATGGCGACGACCACCGTCGCGGTGGGCAAGCTGAACATCGCCCTCCGCTGGAACAAGCCTATCCCCGAGGGATGGGGGCTCGACGAGCGGGCGCAGGCCACCACGGACCCCCGCAAAGTCCTGGCCTCTCGCCTGCTCTCCCCGCTCGGGGGCAGCCGGGAGCTGGGCGGCCACAAAGGCTATGGCCTGGGCGTTCTCGTGGACATTCTCTCGGGCGTCCTCGGCGGCGCGGTCTACGGCGACGTCCTCGACAGGAAGGGACTGCGCGCGCAGAAGCTGACCAACACGGGTCACTGCTTCGCGGCCATCGACATCAAGCGGTTCCGACCGCTCGAGGAGTTCACCGCGGACATGGACGACATGCTGGGCGCACTTCAAGATATGCCGACGGCCGACGGTCACGAGCGCGTGTACACGGCCGGCCAGCCCGAGGCGGAGACGGAGCGGCACCGCCGCGTCACGGGCATCCCCGTCGCGCCCGTCCTCGTCCAGCAGTGCAACGACATGGCCGCCACCCTCGGAGTAAAGCCCCTGACGTAAGACTCGCGCGTGACTGGTCGCGACGCGGGGCCGGGCGGGGACGCGGGGCGGGGTGCCCTCGTCCGCTCAAACCTCCTCGCCTCGCGCGCCACCTCGCTCGGGCGCCTCCGCCTGCCCCCCATCCCCCGAGACGGGGGTGCGCTCGCCACCCGCCTGTGGCGGGACGGCTCGCGCGGCGGAGTCGCCCTGCGCTTCGGGGCGCGCTACGGCTCGTCGGATTCGCTCCTGATGGCACCCCGCCCCGCGTCCCCGCCCTGACATTTCCACCGTTGTCGCAGAGACACTAGCGTCCGGAAGACTTCCGAACCCGTCCTGCATTTGCGGCGGGGGGAGCGTCGGGGGATGCCCCCGAACCCCCGTGCTGTTGGGGGTAGCAGTTCGAGCTGAGCGGCGAAGCCGTGAGGCGAGGCCCGAGTTGATCGGCGCCCCCGGCGCTGCCACCCCCGCGTCGCGCGTCAGCGCGACAACAGCTTGGCGAGCGCGCCCTCGACGTCGGAGAAATCGGAGAAAAGGAGATCGGGGCTGAAGGCTTCGAGCTCGTCGCGCCGGTACTGTCCAGTCGCGACGGCGACCGCGACGGCCCCGAAGTGACGCGCGCACTCGATGTCGTGCGGCGTGTCGCCGATCACCAGCACCTTCTCGGGCCGAAAGCTGTGCCCGGTCAGCGCCTCAGCGCGCCGCGCGGCGAGCGACGGCATCTGTCTGCGGTCGAGATGATCGGAGCCGTAGGCGCCCAGGCGGAAATAGGGCTGGAGCCCCGTCGGCTCGAGCTTGATCCGCGCTCCCGCCTCGATGTTCCCCGTCAGCAGTCCGACGAGCGCCTCGGGCGCGCTGTCGAGCCGCCGGACGAGGTCGGCGATGCCCGGCAGCGTGACGACCCCGCTGCCGTCGCCGACTTCCGCCGCGAGCCCGCGCGCATAGGCCTCGAAGCAGGCATCGAGACGCCCACGCACCGCCGGGCGACTTAGCCCCGCTCCCTCCATCAGGTCGAAGACGATGCGCGGATCCGTCCGGCCGCGAAGGTCGTACCGCTCGATGTCTCCTGCCGTCCCGTACACCTCGTTGAGGGCGGCCGCGAGCGCCCGGCGCCCGGCGCCGCGCGCGGTCAGGATGGTGCCGTCGATGTCGAAGAGGACGAGGCGCATGGGGATCAGCGGGGAGCCGGCAGGGTGAGCGCGCGCAGGCGTAGGACGATGGGCGGCAGCCGGGCGAGCACGGCGTCCACCTCGGCGAGCGTGCTCCAGCGGCCCAGCGTGAAGCAGAGCGAGCCCTCCATCTCCTCGGGGGCGCAGCCGATGGCCCGGAGCACCTGGGACGGCGTGCCGGTCCGCTGCGCGCAGGCCGAGCCCGACGAGGCCGCCACGCCGCAGAGATCCAGGTCGAGGAGCACGCTGTCGGCCTTGACCCCTCGGAACACGAAGCTCGCGTGGTGAGGCAGCCGCTCCGCGCGCGAGCCCGTCAGCCGGCAGTCCGGGATGGAGGCGGCCAGCGCGTCCACGATGCGATCGCGGAGCGCGGCGAGGCGCGCGGGCTCGCCGTGGCCCGTCTCGGCCCGCATCAGCTCGGCCGCAACGCCGAGCCCGACCAGGGCGGGCAGGTTCTCCGTGCCGGATCGGTAGCCGCCCTCCTGCCCGCCTCCCAACATCTGCGGCAGGAGCTTGATTCCCGGCCTGACCCAGAGCGCCCCCGCTCCCGGAGGGCCGTAGAGATCGTTGCTCGACAGGGTCACCAGGTCGAGGCCCACGGCTTCGGCGGCGAACGGCACCCGCCCCAGGGCGCCGACGGCATCCACATGGAGCGGCACGCCCGCCGCGCGCGTGATCCGCGCGATGTCGCCCAGCGGCTGGAGCGTGCCGATCTCCGCGCAGGCGGCGCCGATCGAGACGAGGACGGTCTCGGGCCGCAGGGCCGTCCTCACCGCCTCGGGATCGACGCGTCCCTCGGCATCGACAGGAAGGATGCTCACGGCGTCGCCGGCCTTCTCGAGATCGCGGCAGGCGTTGAGCACCGAGATGTGCTCCGCGGCCGACGTGACGACGTGGCGGGGCCTGTCGCCGCCGCGCAGCGCGATGCCGCGGATCGCGAGGTTGTTGGCCTCGGTGGCGCCCGAGGTGAAGATGACGCCCGGCGCCGCGCCGCCCACGAGCCGGGCAACCTTGGCACGGGCCGCTTCGAGCGACTCGAGGGCCTCGGAGCCGAGGGAGTGGGGCGCGGAAGGATTGCCGATGCCGGCCTCGAGGAAGGGCCGCATCACGGCGAGGACGCGCGGATCTACCGGCGAGAACCCCGCGTAGTCGAGGTAGACCCTGTCGGGAGCAGCGCCCCCGCGCTCCACGCCGCTACCGGGTCTTCCTGACCAGGAAGCGGTACACGCCGTCCTCCCGCGAGACCTCCACCAGCTCGTTACCGGTGATCTGGCACCAGCTCCGCATGTCGGCGTCCGAGGCCGGATCGTCCGAGAGCATGGCCACAAGCTCTCCGGGACGCATGACCCGGATGGCCTCGCGGGTCTTGACGATCGGCATTGGGCAGAAGAGCCCGATGCAGTCGATCTCCCTGTCGGGAATGAACACTTTTGGCTCGGTCGCCATGCCCCGATACGGTATCCTAGGCCTCGCGGCGCAGTCAAGGCGGCGGGGTGGTTCCTTGACTATCCACTAACCGCCAGCCAATATTTACCAAATGGCTCAGGCCAAGCGAGCGGTGAGACCCAAGCCCGAGGAGCCCACCCTGGTTGCGGGCGGCGCACGGCGCACCATCATGCTCGCCCTGTGGCTGACCTCCTTCATCCCGCTTATGGTGGTCGCCTACAGCTTCTACGCGTATCTCCTGCCGCTGCTCGACCACACCCGGCAGGTCCGCGACCTGCCCTGGCTTCAGGCCCTGCTCGTCTTCACCGGGCTCCTGATGGCGGTGGGCGGCGTGCTCATCTGGGGTCTGACGCGCGCGCTCCCTCGCCCCGAGCCGGCCGCCCAGACGCCCGCGCCGGCGCCAGAGCGCCCGCAGGCGGCGTCGAAAAATCTGGACGACGCCGACGGGCTGCTGCACTCCTTCTCCCGCATGCTCGCGCCCATCGAGCAGCAGGCGGCGGCACTCGACCGCTACGCCACGCGCCTCGACAACGCCTACCAGGAGCTCGAGTCCACCAACGCCCGCCTCAAGGAGTTCTCCTTCAAGGACGAGGTGACGGGGCTCTACAACCGGCGCTTCTTCTCGATCCGTCTCGAGGAAGAGGTCTCGCGGTACCGCCGCTTCAACCACCCCGTCTCGGTCGTGCTCCTCGACCTCGACGCCTTCAAATCTGTCAATGACGAGCTCGGCCACGCCGCAGGCGACGAAACGCTGCGGGGCATGGCCGAGATTCTCCTCCGGCACTCGCGCGGCATCAACGTCATCTGCCGCTACGGCGGCGACGAGTTCGCCGTCCTCCTGGTCGAGACCTCCAAGGCGGGCGCGCGGCTGTACGCCGACCGAATCCGCTACGTGCTCTCCTCGTACCAGTTCGGCCACCGTCGGCGCGTGACGGCGAGCTTCGGCATCGCCTCCCTGCCCGAGGACGTGGCGCCCACGGCGGACGACCTGATCCAGGCCGCCGATGAGGCGCTGTACGCGGCCAAGCGCGCCGGCAAGAACCGCGTCTCAGTCCACGAGGACGTCGTCGTGGCGCAGCCCGCGGCTTCCGAGGCCAAGGTCGAATGAGCGAGCCCTCGGTCCCCAGGCAGGTGCTCATCGTCGAGGACGACGCCAAGGTCCGCGGCGCCCTGCGCGAGGTTTTCGTCACCGACGGCTACCAGTGCCGCGTGGCGGCCAACGGGCGCGAGGGGCTGGACGCCTTCCAGCGGGAGCGCCCGCCCCTGACGTTGACCGACATCAAGATGCCCGTGATGGACGGGCTCGAGTTCCTCAAGCGCGCCCGAGCCATAGACGGCGACGCGGCGATCATCGTCATCACCGGCGTTGGTGACGTAAAGACCGCCATCGAAAGCCTCAAGTGCGGGGCGTACGATTTCATCGTCAAGCCCGTGAACGTCGAGGAGGTCCTCATCGCGGCCGAGCGGGCGCTCGAGCGGCGGCAGCTGCTCATGGAGCGGCGCGAGTACCACACGCTGCTGGAGCGGCGCGTGGCCGAGGCGACGAGGGACCTGGCCGCCGCGCTGAATGAGCTCGAGGATACCTATCGGACGACGCTCGAGGCCCTGGGCTCGGCGCTCGACACGCGGGACGTCGGCACGCACGCGCACTCGCGTCGGGTCGTCGGCTACTCCCTCGCGCTCGCGCGGGCCCACAGCCTGCCGGAAAGCCAGATGCGCGACATCGAACACGGCGTGCTGCTCCACGACATCGGAAAGATCGGCATCCCCGACGGCATCCTGCTCAAGCCGGGGCCGCTGGGGCCGGAAGAGTGGAAGATCATGCGCACCCACCCCGACCTGGGCCGCCGGCTCGTCGAGCCCATTCCCTTCCTGCGG
Source organism: Candidatus Methylomirabilota bacterium (assembly GCA_035936835.1). Lineage (NCBI taxonomy): Bacteria > Methylomirabilota (SeqCode) > Candidatus Methylomirabilota bacterium. Next base: position 29,415 of record DASYVT010000017.1, read on the forward strand.
GGCGCCGTGCCCATCGTCTACCACCACCATGAGCGGTGGGACGGGACGGGCTACCCGGCGGGGCTCCGCGGCGAGACGATCCCGCTCAGCGCGCGCATCTTCGCGGTCGCCGATGCCTTCGACGCCATGACGTTCGACCGGCCGTACTCGGTCGCCATCTCCTTCGAGGCGGCCCGCCGCGAGATCGAGCGCTGCTCCGGCACGCACTTCGACCCCGCGGTGGTCGAGACCTTCTTGAAGCTCCCCCTGGAGCTGCTGGAGACCATCCGGAACGGATCGGGAAATGCCGGGCAGCCCGTGACGAAGGGCCCGCTCATGAGGGAGCACTAGCGCAACGCTACACCGGCTCCTTGAGGTCGTACTTCTCGACCGCATAGGCCTTCTGCTTGAACTTCTGCACCTTCCCCGACCCTGTCAGCGGAAAGCTCTCGACGATCTCGACGTACTTCGGCTCTTTGAAGTTCGCGATCTTGCCGCGCGCGAAGTCGGAGACCTCTTCGGCCGTGAGCGTCTCGCCCGCCTTCGGGATGACGAACGCCATGACCGCCTCGCCCATAACGGGGTCGGGCACGCCCACGATCGAGATATCCAGCACCTTGGGGTGGCGCAGGTAGAAGTTCTCGATCTCCGCCGGGTACGTGTTGAAGCCGCCGACGATGATCATGTCGGTGAGGCGGCCCGTGATGCGCAGGTAGCCGTCGGCGTCCTTGACCCCCATGTCTCCGGTGTGGAGCCACCCGCCGCGGATCTTCTCGGCCGTCGCCTCCGGCTTGCCGTAGTAGCCGCGCATCAGCGTCGGGCCCGCGATGCAGACCTCGCCCTCCTGGCCGGCTCCGAGCTCGGCGCCGGTGACGGGGTCCACGATGCGGTCCTCGATCTCCGGGGTCCGGAGCCCGACCGTGGACACCCGTTTCTCGATGGGGTCCCCCGGACGGGTCCAGTGGGTGCCGCCCGTGGCCTCGGTCAACCCGTACACGACGAGGGCATTCATGCCGAGGCCGCGGTCGCGGTCGAGAATCTTCCGCATGATCTCCACGGGCACGGGCGCCGCGCCGATGGAGCCGGTGCGCAGCGACCCGAGATCGTACCGGCCGAAAGAGGGGTGGCCCAGGATGGTGATGAACATCGTCGGCACGCCCGAGAAAATCGTGACCCGCTCGGCCTGGATGAGCCGCATCGCCTCGGCCGGGTCGAAGACGTCCATCACCACCTGGGTGGAGCCGGCGAGGCAGTTGGCCGCGACGCCACCCATGGACCCAAAGATGTGGAAGTACGGCACAGGCACGAGGTAGCGGTCGCGAGCCGTCCAGCCGTGGAGGTCCTGGTACACGCGGCACTTGTAGTAGATGTTGCCGTGAGTGAGGAGGCACCCCTTCGGCTCGCCCGTGGTCCCGGAGGTGTACAGCATCGCGGCGGCGTCATCGGGGCTGACGCGGATCCGATCGAGGGCCCCGGCACCGCTCGAAGATCCCAGTCTCTCGACTTCGGCCCAGGATCGGCAGCCGGCCGGGACGTGATCGCCCAGCACGACCACGTGGCTGAGCGCCGGACAGCTCGCGCTCATAAGCCGGTCGCCAGGCCGGTCGATCTCAGGGCAGATCTCCCGCAGGATCCCGATGTAGTCGACGCCCGCGGCATCGAAATGGTCCAGCAGGATGAGCGCCTTGGCGTCGGACTGTCTCAGGACGTATTCGACCTCGAAGGCCTTGTAGCGGCTGTTGCACGTCACCGTCACCCCGCCTACCTTGGCGATTCCAAGGGTGGCCACGTTCCACTCGACGCGATTCGGCATCCAAAGCACGACGTGGTCGCCGGGCCGGATGCCGAGCGCCAGGAGCCCCTGGGCGAAGGCATCGGCGCGGGCCTTCAGCGCGCCGTAGGACACCCGCTCGTCCTTGAAGACGACCGCCTCCTGCGACGGATCGCGCGCGGCCGCCTGGTCGAGCATCTGCCCGAGCGTTAGCGCGGGGCCGAGAGCGCCCGTCATCCCTTCGTCGCCTCGATTTGCTCGAGCATCTGCTGGGCACGCCCGAAGGCGTGGGTCAGCTCCTCGTGCGAGAGTCCCTGGTCGCGCGCCTTCTGGATGATCCCCCGCACGTCCTGCCATCGCTGCATGGCCGCGTCGCGGTCGCCTGCCTCGAGCAGGCGGTCAATCGTCTCGCCGGCACCGTCCGAGATCCGCTCGATAGTCCGGGCGAGGAGCTCGCGGGTCTTGCGCTCGAGGCCCAGGTCGATGTCGCGGAGGTGCAGCGCGCGGAAGAGCGGCCGCAGCGCCGCCTCGAGCTCGAAGGCCACGATGTCACGACGACCGCACCGCATGTAGCCGTTCCAGATCCGACGGTTGGCGCCGTGCCACCGCCCCGGGGTGACGACATCCACCGAGCTCGCGGCCAGAATCTCCCGAGCGCGCTCGAGGGCGTCGAGCGCGTCTGCCGCCGTCGTCTCGGTGCCCCGGGCGGTCGCGATGAGGCGCCCGATCTGGCGGACGATGCACCGCGCCGCCAGCTCCGCCAGCGGCGCCCGGCGCGGGGCCGGCAGGTCCTCCGAGTCGAGGGCCTGGCGGACGAGCTCACGGGCCTGGGAAAACTGCCGCCGCCGCATCAACCCGCGGCCCGCGAGCGCGTAGCCGTCCCACAGGGCCTCGCGCGCGCGGTCGAGGAGCACCGACTCGTCCTCGGTGGCCGGCGCGGCGACGATGCGCCACTCGAGCCACAGCACGGCCATGCGGAGCACCGCCACGCGCTCCCCGGAAGTGGCTGACATGGCATCCGCCGCTGCCAGGAGCTGGCGCGCCGACGTCGCCGCCGCCGCGGCGATGCGCTGCGGGCAGCCCTCGGAGACGCCGTCGGGCGCCGCGCGGACCGCGGCGTCGAGCGCCCCCTGGGCGCCCTCAATATCGCCCAAGACGTGGCGCGACACGCCCACCACCGTCCAGAGCGCGGCCCGGATGAAGGAAGGCTCGGCCCCCTCGGCCGGCCCGCCCGCCTCGAGATGCGGCACCGCGGCCTCGATGACCTGCGAATGCTGCCCTTCCTGCTGGAACGCCAGTGCGCGCTCGAGTGCGTCGAGCGAAGGGTCCGGCGGGAGCGGCAGCGCCGCGGCTGCGGCGACCGGCTGGGCCTCGGGAGCGAGGGCCAGATCTGGCTGGCTCGTCCGCGACTCCGAAGGAGGGGACGCAGAAGCCGCCGGACGAGGACGCGAGCCGGGCCGATGCGCGCGACGGCGCTCGGGGCCAATGTACGGCGCTCGGGGCGGGACCTCCGGCGGTGCGGGCCCCGCATTCGTAGTCGGCCTCACGCTCGATCGCCGCCGCGGTCGAGTCGAGGACCGCGCGGGGCGGGCGTCGAGAGCCTGGGCCAGCCCCAGGAAGAGCAGGATGGCGGCTGCGGCGGCCAGGAGCGCGACCAGTCCCTCTTCGAGCGTCACACCGTCCTTCCCTTCATGACCCCGAACCCTACCACGGCGCCCCGGACCGCGGCCAGAAGCACTTGACTCCCCTCGCGCGCGAGTATCATGATGACCGGAGTCGAGCCGTCACTCCACTAATCGAGGAGGATCAATGCGCCGCGTCGCCGTCATCGGGGTGGGCGTCACGAAATTCGGGAAGCACGACCGCACCAGCGCCGAGCTTTTCGCCGAGGCGGCTGGGGACGCCATCCGCGACGCCGACGTCGCCCCATCGGCGATCCAGGCCCTGTACTACGGCAATGTCACCGGTGGCGAGGGCGAAAAGCAGCTGCACATGGGCCCGCTCGCGGCGACGCTCCTGGGCATACCGACGATCCCGACGACCCGCTTCGAGAACGCGTGCGCCACGAGCCACGCGGCCTTCCGTCACGCCGTCATGGAGATCGGCGCGGGCGTCTCCGACATCGTCATGGTCGGCGGCGCGGAGCGCGTGCTGAACATCCCGACCGACGCAGCGACCGAGTATTTCGCCTACTGCTCCGATGCCTCGTGGGAGCAAAGCGTCGGCCTGACCTTCCCCGGGGTCTTCGCGCTGATCGCCCGCGCCCACATGGACAAGCACGGCACGACCGAAGAGCAGATGGCCCACGTGGCCGTCAAGAACCACCGCCACGGCGTGCTGAACCCCAAGGCACAGTTCCGCAAGGAGATCACGGTCGACATGGTGCTCAAGAGCGCTTACGTCGCCGACCCGCTCAAGCTCCTCGACTGCTGTCCGTTCACCGACGGCGGCGCCGCGGTGGTCCTGGCGGCCGAGGAGGTCGCGCGCAAGCGGCCCCGCTCCGTCTGGGTGCTCGGGACCCAGGCGGCCTCCGACACCATGTTCATGCACGAGAAGCGCGACCTCTCGCGGGTGATGGCGACCGAGCGCGCGGCGGCCGCCGTCTACCGGCAGGCCGGCAAGACCCCCGCCGACGTGGATGTCGTCGAGCTCCATGACTGCTTCACCATTGCCGAGATCGTCGCCACCGAGGGCTTGGGCTTCTTCGAGCCGGGCTTGGGCGGCGTGGCCGCCGAGAAGGGCTGGACGAGCCTCGGGGGCAAGATCCCCGTCAATCCGTCGGGCGGACTCAAGGCCAAGGGGCATCCGATCGGCGCCACCGGCGCCGGCCAGATCGCCGAGATCACGACCCAACTCCGCGGCGAGGCGGGGCCGCGCCAGGTCGAGGGCGCGCGGACGGGCCTGACCCACACGCTGGGCGGCAACACCGCCACCGTGCTCGTGAGCCTCTTCGGCCGTGGCTGACCACGTGCTGACGCTGAAGCACTTCTTCGAGGAGGCGCGCGCGGGCCGCCTGACCGGCATCCGGTGCGGCAAGTGCGGCGAACTCGCCATCCCGCCGAAGGAATTCTGCCCCACCTGCCAGGAGCGGAACTGGGCGCCGGTGCCGCTCGGCGGCGCTGGGAGCATCACGTCCTTCACGGTCATCCGGGTCGCCCCCCGGGGGCGCGGCGCCGAGGCGCCCTACGCGGTCGCGGTCGTGCGGCTCGACGAGGGCGTCTCCCTGCTCGGGCGGATCGTGGACATCCCGTTCGACTCGCTCCGCGCGGATCTGCCCGTGCGCTTTCGCCCGATCGTCACGGGAGAGCAGACGGCCATCGGCTTCGGCCCCGCCTGAGCCTTACCGCGTGAAGTAGCGCATCTCGAGGGTCACGCACCGCTTCGGCACCCGGTACGGACCGTGGACCATGCCCGGCGGCCTGCACGCGTACATCCCCGCCGTGAAGGTCTGCTTCTTCCCGAGGTCGACGAGCTCACCCTCGAGGATCCAGACCTCTTCCCAGAAATCGTGCGTGATCGTCTCCGTGGTCTCGACGCCCGTGTCGAACCGGAGCAGGCGTGTCACGTCTCCTTCCTCGTTCCTGCTCAAGATCTTCTGCCTGACGCCTGCGCCTCCCGCTCCGCCCGTGGCCGAGCCTGCGACGGGCTCCCAGGGAATATGGTCGGGCTTGAAGAACTCCAACTCTGGCTTGGGCATGTAGGCTTGCCTCCGTGACAAAGGGAAAGGGGGCTACGGCCGACGCCCGTAACCCCCCTTCTCGAATGGAGCGGCCGACCGGATTCGAACCGGCGACGTCCAGCTTGGGAAGCTGGCATTCTGCCACTGAATTACGGCCGCGTTCACGGCTATTCTAGCCCCCGCCCTCCTGAAGTCAATTCCCGCTACTTGAGCGACATGTCGTAGGCCTTGATCAGCTCGTCGCTCCGCGCCTTCCAGGCCACCCGCTTGTTGACGCCGTAAAGGTCGATTTGCTGGTAGAGCGGGACCGCCGGGACCTCCTCGATCCACAGCTTGTTGATCCGATGGTATTGGGCGAGGCGCTTCTTCTCGTCCATCTGCGTCTGCGCTTCCTCGACCATCCCGTTGAAGTCCTCGTTGTGCCAGTTGACGAAGAGATTGGGCGACTTGAAGAGCGGCACGTAGATCGCTTCGGCATCCATGGTCCCATGCCCCCACCCGATCAGCCACACGGGGCCGGCCTTGTGCACGTACACTTGGTTGTTCAGATAGTTGACGAACTCGAACGTCCTGAGCGTCGTGCGGATCCCCGCCTTCGTCAGCTGCCCGGCCACCGCCTCCGCGACTTCCTTATCGCGCACGTAGCGCCCCTGCGGACCGTTGAGGACAATGTCCACGCCGTTCGGAAGGCCGGCATCGGCAAGGAGCTTCTTGGTCCGGACCAGATCCTGCTTGATCGGCTTCAGCGAGGGGTCGTAGCCGAAGTGCATGCTGGGTAGCATCGTCGCCACCCGGACCGCCTTGCCGTCCATCACGCCCTTGATGATCTCGTCCGCGTCGACGGCGTAGGCGATGGCCTGGCGCACCCGCTTGTCGGCGGTGGGCCCATTGTACGGCCCCGTCGGCTTGTGGCTCGCGTCCATCTGGTGGGTGTAGATCATGAGCTGGATCGTACGGATCGACGGCGCGGTGCTCAGAAAGATCTTCGGGTGCTTCTCGATGATGGGGGCCAGGTGCGGCGGGATGTTGACCGCGACGTCGATCTCGCCGTTCTGAAGGGCGGCGACGCGGACAGCGTCGTCGGGGATTGGCTTGAACACGACGGTCTTGATGTTCGGCGCCCCCCGCCAGTATCCGGGGAAGGCCTCCATCACGATCTCCTCGTCCTTCGACCAGCGCACGAACTTGTAGGGGCCGGTGCCGATGGGGTTCCGCGAGATGGCGGCGGTCTCCTTGCCCGCGTACTCCTTGGGCGGATACATCGACGCCTGGCGCTGCGCCATGAACCTCGCGAACACCGGCCACGGCTTCTTGGTGTGGATCTTCACCGTGTAGGGGTCCACGACCTCGACGCGGTCGATGGGGGCGAACGACGAGGAGCCGCGCAGCTTGTTGGCGGGGTTGATGAGCCGCTCCAGGCTGAACTTCACCGAGTCGGCGTTGAAGTCCTCCCCGTTGTGGAACTTGACGCCCTTGCGCAGCTTGATCTCCCAGACGGTCGGCGCCACCAGCTTCGGCAGCTCAGCGGCCAGCCCGGGGACCAGGTTCATGCTCTGGTCGCGCTCGACGAGCATGTCGAACATCTGGGCGCCGACGTTCGATGCCGGCTGCTCTTGCTGGTTCATCATGTCGAGCGTCGTCGGATCCACGCCCTGGGCGATGACGACCTTGCCCGCGGGCGCTGCCCAACCGGCGGCCGGTGCCGAGACAGCGACAAGCGCTGCGGCGAGGGCCGCGCAGAGACCTGTGCAGATCATGTCTGCCTCCTTGGGATAGCGGAACAGTAGATGCGACGAGCGGCCCTACTTTAGGGGGCGGGCCCGGAGGTGTCAAGCGGGTCGGCCCGCATCCGCCTGAGGTAGGCCAGTGCCGCGTCCCGCGTCGTCACGGCCCCGACCGCCTGTGCCTCGCGGAGAAGACGAAGCAGCCTGCCGATCTCAGGACCCGGTGGCAGGTCCAGGGCCGCCATCACGTCGCGGCCGTCCACAAGGGGAGGCGCGGACAGCGCTGCGGCCTCCTCGTCATGCCCCGCCATCAGCTCGCGCACGATACCGCCGCCGGGGCCCTCCCAGACCTCCAGTGGCGAGTCGCCCCGAAGCGCCGCCGCATCGGCCACGGCGAGGAGCAGGAGGTCGCGGGCGTCGTCGCCAAGGTCGCGGAAGAATCGGAAGCGCGCGCGCCGACTCACGCCGCCCGACTGGGCCAGGTGCATGGGGCGGAGATGGTGGCGGACGAGGCGCTCGATCACCCCCGCCATCCGGCCCGAAAGACGGAGCCTCTCCGCGATCGTGATGACACGCGCGGCGCCACGGGCGTCGTGGCCGAGAAAGCGCGTGCGCCCGCCCTCGACGGTCAGGGTCTCCGGCTTGGCGACATCGTGGAGCAGCGCCGCCAGCTTGAGCGCTTCTCGCCGCGTGGCGCCGTCGCCGAGCGGCTCTCCGAGGTGTGCCGCGAGCGCCTCGCCCCGCGGCTCGAGCTCGCTTACACGGGCTATGAGGAGATCCGCCGCCTCCACGGCCCGCAGGCTGTGCTCCCAGACGTCGAAGCGATGCGGCTCTGACTGGGAGGTGGCCTTCATCGCCCGGCTCTCCGGCAGGACGATGTCGATCGCGCCCCAGCGGTCGAGCGCGCGGAGGCCAACTGCCGACGCCGGCACCGCGAGCAGTGCGAGGATCTCGTCCCTCAGCCGCTCGGCGGATGCTCGCGAGAGGGCGGGCGCGGCGGCGAGCGCGGCGCCCTCGAGCGATCGATCGAGCCCCCAGCCCGGCAGCGCGCCGAACCGGGCTGCGCGAAGGACGCGGACCGGGTCGTCCTCGAGCGAGCGAGGCGCGCAGAGCCTCACCACGCGGGCCGCGAGATCGGCCCGGCCGCCGGTCGGATCTTCCACCTCCGCCTCGCCCGTGACCACGAGCGGCACGACCGCGACGGCCAGCGCATTGACGGTGAAGTCTCGACCTTGGAGATCTCCGGCGAGGTCGGGCGCCCGGAAGTCCGCGATATCGATCTGCGGACCCCGCCAGGCATGCTCCCCTCCGCCCGTTATGCGGCCCGCCCCGCGCGCTTCGTCGAGCACGTGAAAGGCTGCCCCGAGCCCGTCCGCCAGCTCGCGCGCGAGAGCAACCGCTCCGGACGGCACAGCGATGTCCAGGTCCCCCGCTCCGACTCGCGCGAGCGCGTCGCGCACGGCGCCGCCGACCAGGAAGGCCCGGCCCTCGGCGCCCAGGGCACGCGCCATGGCCTCGAGCGCGCTCCGGGCGCCGGCTCCGAAGGCGTCGAGCGCCACCCGCCCGGGCATGCTCACGCGAGCCCCAGGAGCGCCGCAGCGTTGTCGTGGAAGATCTTGCGGTAGACGGGCAGCGGCAGGTCCCGCAGCCACAAGGCCTCCCGCTCCTCCTCGTACGCGTACGGCAGGTTCGGAAAGTCGCTGCCGAAGACGATCCTGTCCTGCCAGCGGAGCAGGTCGTCGTTGGTGACGGAGATCCGGTTCAGGCGGGTGTCGATCGCCCTGTGCTCGGGTCGCACCGGCGCGAAGGCCATGGTCGTGTCGAGGTAGAGATTGGGACAGCGCTCCATGAGCTGCATGAACTGCCGCGTCTCGAACGAGCCCATGTGGGCCACCACCACCTTGAGCCGCGGGAACATGTCCATGACGCGGGCGAAGCGCGGGAACCCGTCGAAGGCGTTCGGCCAGGGCGCCGAGCCGACGTGAATCAGGAGGAACCGGTCGAGGGCCAGCAGGCGCTCGTAGACCGGCAGCACGCGCGGATCGTCGGGGAAGAAGCGCTGGACATTGATGTGGAACTTGAAGCCCTTGAAGTGGTCTCGGAGAAAGGCGGCGACCAGCTCGGGCTCGGTCGGGTACTCGAGCTTCCAGTCCGAGCGCTCGGCGAACCACTTCCGGATCGCGCGGGAGAGCCGCTCCGGGTGGAGGTGGGTGTGGATGTCGATGTAGCGGAAACCCTCCGGTGCCTGCATCAGGCGCTCACGACCCAGGTGCCAGGCCAGCCGTCGACCTCGACGTCGACGCGGAGGCGGCCGGCTCTCGCCAGACGGGCGACGGCCTGCGCCGTCTCGGCGGGCCCAAGGTCGAAGAGCCGCGCCATGCGCTTGGGAGTCGAGTACACGGCACCGCCAAGGTAGCGAGCAACGACGCGGTCGAGCGCCGCGGCTCGGCCGAGCCTCCGCCCCTCGGCGACCTGCTCGGGCAGCCAGCGCTCGAGGAGGTCCCAGCGATAGGAAAAGCTCGGCTCGTAGCGCTCCTCCGTCTTGACGATCCAGAGGCCCTGCTGGAGCTCCGCCATCGCGCGCTCGAACTCGCGGGTCTTGCCGGGCTCGAGCATGAAGGTGTCGGCCCTGAGGCCGCGCGTGTACTGCGGACTCTCGCGGAAGAAGCTGTCCATGAGCCGCTTGGCCGTCGCCGACATCCGCCCCGCGCGGTATTCGGCCCCGAAATCGCGGGCGCGCTGGCGGCCGCGCACGAGCGCGTAGAAGGCCGGCAAGAGGTCGAGCGCGACCAGGACGGGGCGGTGTTTCACGAGCTTGCCGTAGTAGCAGCGCCGCGTGGCGGGCAGCGTGTCCTTGAGCTCCCACGTCAGCCCGATGCCGGCGTCGTGATGGGAGTGGCGGGGCCAGCGCGGGCGCTCGCGGCCCGCGACGGCCTCCCAGAGGCACGCGAGCCCGTCGGGAAAGCGGTAGAACGTGGAGCAGACGCCGACCTGGTTCACGAAAGCCGCGGCCGTCCGCGCCGATCGCACGCGCAGTCCCCGCGCGTGACGAAAAGCCCGCGCGCGCCCGGCCTCGAGGATCCGCGCGTCCATTTTGCGGCTACACGAACTCGATGCCGCGCTCCGTGACCCTGTACTCCTCGATCTCGTCGCTCTTCGCGCTGCCCCGGTGCTTGACGACGCAGAGGAAACGGCCGAGCCGGTTGCCCACGCGCTCACTGCCCATGGCGAGGATGGTGTTGGCGACGGCGCCGATGTCCCCGGACGCGACCTTGCGCGCGATCAGGTGCTCGAGCCGCGTCTCCTCGGTCGTCACCAGGAGCAGGGTGGTGACGGACGGGTGGTCGTAGCGGTGGCTGTCGATGAAGTCGCGATGCTTCCAGACGGGCAGGCAAATCTCCATCCCCAGCGTCTCGCTGTCGCGGTGGATGGCCTTGCGGTACAGCTCATCGAAGAGGAACGGCTGGATGTAGTCGCCTGGCACGTCCATCGGCTCGACGCCGTCGACCACGACGCGCCGGCATCCGGCGCCCAGGTGAAAGTAAATGAACGGCCGGACCGTGTACATCGAGTGGTTGTACTCGGACTTCCAGTTCCAGTCCAGCTCGAGCCCGCCGTCGGAGGTGGGCACCTGGTAGTCCCTTAGCTTGCCCACCCACGGGAGCGCGTCGCAATAGCGGGCCGTCATCTGTTCCGCCGAGGGGTACGGATCAGCCATGGGCATGACCGTGTGCGTCCACCGCCGGAGAGTCCACCCGTACAGGCGGGACGCGTACTCGGAGTGCCGCTGCGAGTCGCCTCGCGCGTTCATGTCGAAGAAGATGCCCGGCGCCCCGTCGGCAACCTCACCCGCGTGGGCGAAGTGGAGTCCGAGGTGCGTCTTGCCTATGCCCGTCGCACCGTAGGCGACGCAGAGCGTACCGGGCAGGAGCCCGCCGCCCAGCATCGCATCCAGCCGCTCGAGACCCGTCGATACGCGAGCAGTCATAGGTGCGCTAGTTTATCGGCGCGCGGCTGAACGGGTCAAGCCTCGGGCATCGGCCGGCAAGCGCCAGCCGTCTAGGCTCCCAAGAGCATCAGCAGTGCCGCCCAGCCCGCGACCCCGGCGAGCGTGACGGCAGCGCCGAGGCAGTCGCCGAGCAGCTTTCTCGACGTCACCTGTTGAGTTGTGCGGGTCAAAAAAACTCTGGACGACGCACGACGAGTCACCGCGCTGCCCACGTAGACACTGCGGCGCGGGCGTACCGACACCGCCCGCCGCCTCGCATGTTTGACCGTTCTCTTCGCTGCCAGCATGTCCTGCCTCCTCACATCTCCCTGATGAGCCCGATGACCTTGCCCAGGATGCGGAAGTCCGCGCGCTGCGGATCCACCACGATGGGCTTCATGGTGGGATGTTCCGGCTTGAGCACGACGGTGCCGCCCTCGGTGGCGAAGCGCTTCACCGTCGCTTCCTGATCAATCATGGCCGCCACGATGTCGCCCGCCGCGGCGGACTCCTGCTTGCGCACCAGAACCAGATCGCCGTCGGCGATGTGCGCCTGGATCATGCTGTCCCCCCGCACCCGAAGGGCGAAGACGTCGCCGCCCTTGGCCGCCAGCCATTCGGGCCGCACCGGGATCACGTCCTCCTGATTCTCGACCGCAAAGATGGGAGCGCCCGCCGCGATCTTGCCAAGAATGGGGATCTCCCGCTCCCTGCGCGCCCGCTCGGGGCCACGGTCCGTGAGCACGAGCATGCGAGACACGCGCTTGTCGGTCACCCGCCGCTGCAGCATGCCCTTGCGCTCGAGCGCGCGCAGGTGATCGAAGGCCGCGCGCGGCGTGAAGCGGAACCGCTCGGCGATCTCGCGCACGGTGGGCGGCGCTCCGTGCTTGTCCGAGAAGCCCCGCATGAAGCCCAGCACCTCGCGCTGCCGCTGCGTCATCTCCTTCAATGGCCGCCCTCCTGGCGTTGGTCGTCCGTGGCCGAGCCCGTCTACTCAACACTATAATAGTCAACACCCGTTGAGTTAGCCAAGCAAAAAAATTAGGCCGGCTCCCACGGCTCGCAGGACGGGCAGGCCTGAAAACCCGCCTCCTTGGCTTCAGCCGGGCGCTTGAAGTAGGTCCGCTCGGGCTCCGCGATCCGGCGCACCCACCCACAATCCCTGGCATGGAAGAGCCGAGCCCCCCTCTGGGCGACGAAGGCTTCCCCCGGCGGAGCCTCCACGCCGCCGATCTCGACCGGCGCGTGCGGGTCGAGCACCGAATCGGGAAGGGCGGCGGCCGCGCTCGTTCCCACTGCCGCCTCGCCAGCCACGGGCTCGGCCGCCGTCGAAGGCACAGGGTCGGGCTCGTTGATCTGGAGATTGGTCTCGATCGTCGAACGGAACTCGTCGCTCGCCCGCCTGAACTCGCGCATGGCCCGGCCCAGCGAGCGGCCGAGCTGGGGCAGATTCTTCGGGCCGAAGACGAGGAGCGCGATCACGAAGATGAGGATCAGCTCCTGAAGGCCGATGTCGAACATGGCGCACGCTGATCATACCACCGTGACGTCGGCAGGGTCACGGCGCCTCGGTCTCAACCTCCCACGGGCTTCGGCTGGCCGCGGGCTTCGGCGGGCGCCCCGGCCTACCTTCCCACAGCTCGACCCAAGCGGGCCATCTCCCGCCGCGCCTCGGGCTGATCGGGAGCGATCTGAAGCATGCGCGCGTACTCCTGGGCAGCCTTGAGCCGATCGCCAGCCATCGCATAGGCGCGGGCCAGACCCAGACGGGCCTCGATGATCCCGGGGTCCTGGGCGAGGACGCTGCGCCACTCATTCATCGCCTGGTAGTACTGCTCCGTTTCCCAGAGGCGCTGCGCGAGCCGAAGGCGATACACGATCCCGGTTCCGTCGAGAGCCACCGTCTGTCGATACGCCTGCAGCGCGCGGTCTCCGGTCCCGAGGCCGTCGAGCACGCTGCCGTGGGAGAAGTGGGCCTCTGCATCCCGGGGCGCCTCGGCCAGCACCGCCTCCCACCTTGCTAGGGCCTGATGCCAGAGCCTCCGCTCGGTGAGGTACTGGGCCAGGGCGCGGTGGTACCGCACGGGGATCGTGCGGAAAGAAACCCTGGTGGGCGCCGCGGAAGTCAACCGTGATGGCTTCCCGCACGCGGAGCGTGGCGTCAGCCCCAACCTCCAGCGTGACGGCGAAGCGGTCGATCGCGAACAAGCGCTGTTGCGCTCCCGCCGATGCAGCCAGCGCCGCTACGAGCGCAGGGGCAAGGAGGAGGCGCTTGATACGCCTAGCCTCCGAAGGAGACCTTCGGGACCTGCCGCTCGTCTGGTCGGTCCAGCTCGAAGTACGCGTGGGGGCGGAACTGGAAGAAGCCCGCGACGAGATTGGACGGGAATTCCTGGATCGCAGTGTTGAGGTCACGGACGACGGCGTTGAAGTAGCGGCGGGCGTTCTGGATCGCCTCCTCGATCGCGCCGAGCGAGGCCTGGAGCGACTGGAAGTTGGCCGTCGCCGTGAGGTCGGGATAGGACTCGGCCAGCGCGAAGAGGCCGCGCAGGGCCTGGCTGAGCTGCCCTTCGGCCTGGGCGCGGGACTCGGGCGTCTGGGCCGCCACGGCCGCCCCGCGGGCCTTCACAACGGCATCGAGCGTGCCCCGCTCGTGCGCGGCATAGCCCTTGACCGACTCGACCAGGTTCGGCACGAGATCGGTGCGCCGCTTGAGCTGCACGTCCACGTCCGACCACGCCGACTGCGATCGCTGCGTGAGCGAGTCCAGCCGGTTGTAGCTGACGATGACGAAGACGACGACCGCCCCAACCGCGGCCAGGAAGATCATGAAGGGTATGCCCATGCGCGCTCCTCCGCGATCCATCATAGGGGCGAGGCGAAGCCAACAACAAGTAAGAAGCCCGCCGGCCGATTACCGGAGGAACCGGCGCCCCACCCCCAGGATCGCACCGTTGACGCCGAGCGTGGCGAGAGAGGCCAGCGCGTACGTGGCGCCTATCCCCAACCGGCCGAGCAGAGCGCCCACAAGGAGGAAAAACACCGCGAAGGCGAAAGAGCCCATGACGCCGCCCCGCAGCACGCGGACGCATGCCGCGGGCCCCTGTGATCGCTGGGCAAAGACCGCCAGGACCAGGAGGAAGACGGGCACCGGAGAGAGAAGCCCGCTGATCGTCGGACCGAGGTGACGGGCCGCCGCGGTCAGCAGCAGCACCACGGCGGTCGCGACCGCCATGCGGAGCGGGAGGTCCCATGCCGGCGGCTTCACGTTGCTCCTGCCGGTTGTCGTCGCGGGCAATAGGGCGGCGACCAGCGCGAGGGTGACGCAGACGAGAGCGAAGGCGGCGGGAAGCGACGCCGGGGCCGCGCTGAGCACGGCCAGGCAGGCGCCGAACACGCCCAGGCCGGCCGCCGCACTCCCAGCCCAGCCCACGCGTCGCGCGGCCCAACCATAGGCGAGACAGAAGACCGCCAGTGCCGTCAGGCCGAACAACGTGCCCACCGCCGCGCCCGCCGTGAAATCAGGTCCCTGCTCCAGGGCAAGGAAGACCGAGACGGGCCCGGACGTGAGCGGGAAGCCGGCGAGCCAGCCGCCGACGCCCGGCCCCCAGCGGCGGGCGAACAGCGTCGCCGCGGCGATCAGCAGCGGGGTGACGACGAGCTTGAGGACGAAAATCTCGGCTGGCATCGCAGGACGGCCGGACGGACGCTAGCACGCGCCTCCTTGGCGCGTCAACGAGGGCAGACGCGGGCGGGCCGCCCGGGTTATCGTAGCGGGCATGACCACCTGGGATGCGTTCGACCTGCGGCTGATCGCGAAGCGTCGTGGAATCTTGGAAGGCTTCCTCGAATTCCTGAGGCACAACACCGTGAGCCAGAACCCCGAGGGCGTGCGCGCGGGCGGCGAATGGTTGGCCGCTCTCATGCGCAGACGCGGGCTCGAGGCGCGGGTGCTGGAGACCGGCGGCGGCCCGGCGGTGTTCGGCGAGCGGCGCACGCCCGGAGCCAGACGCACCGTGCTCGTGTACTGCCACTACGACACCAAGCCGGCTCCCGCCAAGGAGTGGTTCCAGCCCTCGCCCTTCGAGCCCGTCTTCCGCAAGGTCGGCGATGCCGACGACGCGGCGTTCGTGTCCTTCGACCGTGTGCCCACCGAAGCGCTCACGGACTGGCGCGTGTATGCTCGCGGCGCCTCCGACGACAAGGGGCCCATCTGGAGCCACCTGGAAGCCCTGGCCCTGATGGACGAGCTCGGTCTGCCCCCCAAGGTGAATCTCAAGTTCATCTTCGACGGCGAGGAGGAGATCGGCAGCCCGTTCTTCGGCCCGTTGACGGAGAAGCACAAGGACCTGCTGAAAGCGGACCTTGTCCTCGTCACTGACGGCCCCAAGCACGGCAGCGGCAGGCCGACCATCAGCTTCGGCGCGCGGGGAGTCCTCAAGTTCGAGCTGACGATCGAGTCCGCGCGGCGCGACCTCCACTCGGGAAACTTCGCCGCGCCCAATCCCAACTGGCAGCTGGCGGCGCTCCTTTCGAGCATGGCCGCGCCCGATGGCACGCCCCTCATGGAAGGCTTCGAGGACGGCGTGGCTCCGCCGACCCAGGCCGAG
>DASYVT010000018.1 GCA_035936835.1 Candidatus Methylomirabilota bacterium
CTCGTCGACATGTTCGCGCGGCGGCTGCAGATCCAGGAGCGGCTGACCACCCAGATCGCCCAGACGCTCCAGGAGGTCCTCCAGCCGCGCGGAGTCGCCGTGGTCATCGAGGCCCTCCACATGTGCATGCTCATGCGCGGCGTCGAGAAGCAGAATTCCAAGGCCGTGACCTCCGCCATGCTCGGGCAGTTCCGGGACCGCCCGGAGACCCGCGCCGAGTTCATGGAGCTGATCAGGTCGCGGGGCGGCCTCGTCCTGTGAGGCTGGCGGGCCAGGTCGCCGTCGTCACCGGGGCGGGGCGGGGCATCGGCCGGGCCGTCGCCACCGCATTCGCGCGCGAAGGCGCCTTCGTGGTCCTGGCCGCGCGGTCGACGCGCGAGCTCGCGTCCATTCAGCGTGAGATCGAGGCAGCAGGTGGGCGGGCCCTGGTGGTCCCGACGGACGTCAGGCAAGAACCCGCGGTGGCGGCGCTCGTGACCCGCGCCCTCGCCGAGGGCGGGCGCCTCGACTGCCTCGTGACGGCGGCAGGGCTCGCGGCCTTCGGGCCGGTGGCCGATGCCAAGACCGAGGACTGGGACCAGCTGATCGCGGTCAACCTGCGCGGCGCCTTTCTCTGCTGCCGCGCCGTGCTGCCCGCCATGACGGCGCAGGGGCGGGGCACCATCATTAACATCGGCTCCGTCGTTACCAGTCGGACTCTTCCGGGCAGCGGCGCCTACACGGCCGCCAAGTACGGCCTCCTGGGCTTCTCGCGGGTGCTGGCCGAGGAGATGCGGCCTCACGGGGTGCGCGTGGGCGTGCTGTCGGCAGGGGCGACGGACACGGCGCTCTGGGATGCCGTGCCCCAGCCGCCTGACCGGGCGCTCATGCTGAAACCTGCGCTGATCGCCGAGGCGGCCCTTCTCATGGCGGCCCTGCCGCCGGAGGCGACCCTCGAGGAGCTGACCCTCCTGCCCCAGGGAGGGGTCCTCTGAGCCGCTTTACGGCCGCGCGGCTCTGCTATACTAAGGGCGCAGTCGCGTACTATCCGACACCGAA
This sequence comes from Candidatus Methylomirabilota bacterium, assembly GCA_035936835.1. Taxonomy (NCBI): domain Bacteria; phylum Methylomirabilota (SeqCode); species Candidatus Methylomirabilota bacterium. The sequence continues at coordinate 1,039 of DASYVT010000018.1, forward strand.
CCCAAGGAGGGATTCATGATCTCGCTGACCGAAACGGCTGCGAAGAAGATCTCGGACCTGAAGCTCGAAGAGGGTAAGCCGGAGTGGGGCCTCAGGATCCGCGTGGTCGGCGGCGGCTGCTCCGGCATGTCCTACGAGCTCGGCTGGGACGACGCGGTAGGCGCCGACGACGACGTCACGGAGTCGCACGGCGTCAAGGTTCTCGTGGACAGCAAGAGCGTGCCGTACCTCCAGGGCAGCGAGGTCGACTACGTGGACAACAACATGCTGGGGGCCGGCTTCGCCATCAAGAACCCCAACGTGAAGTCGTCCTGCGGCTGCGGATCGTCTCACCAGTTCTAAGCGCTTCACGCACGTCATGAAGGTCGCCGTCCGGTTCTTCGCCCGCTATCGCGAGGCGGCCGGCCGCGACCACGTCGAGTTGGACCTTCCCGAGGGCGGTACGGTCGAGTCGGCATGGGAGGCGGTGGCGAGCCGCTTCCCGGTCCTTCAGCCGTACCGCCCTTTCACGTTGTTCGCCCTCGGCACCGACTACGTTCCGCCGACCCATCCCCTGCGCGCGGGCGACGAGCTCTGCTTCTTCCCGCCCGTGAGCGGCGGCGCGAGCGAAGACCTGGTCGAGGTCACCGCCGAGCCGCTCTCCGAGGAGCGGATCATGGCCGCCGTCGGCGATCCCTTCGCTGGCGGCCTCGTGCTCTTCTCGGGCGTCGTGCGCGAGGAGACGGGCGGGCGGCGCGTGAAGTACCTCGAGTACGAGGCGCACGCGCCCATGGCCGCGGCCAAGATGCGGGAGATCGCGTCGGCCGTCCGCGCGCGCTGGCCAGGCGTGCGCGCCCTGGCGCTCGTGCACAGGATCGGGAGGCTCGAGATCGGCGAGTCGAGCGTCATGATCGCGGTCTCCTCGCCGCACCGGGGCGAGGCCTTTGACGCCTGCCGCTTCGCCATCGACACGCTCAAGGAGACGGTGCCCGTCTGGAAGAAGGAGTACTTCGAGGACGGAGAAGTCTGGGTCGGTCTCCAAGGCGAATGTGACCACAGGCACTGAGCTCCGCGCGCTCGCCCTCGACTCCATTCGCCGCTCCGGGATGCTCCGGGGCGGCGAAGCTGTCTTGGTCGCCGTGTCGGGCGGCGCCGACTCCGTCGCTCTCCTCGACGTGCTCGGCGCCCTCGCGCCAGAGCTCCGCCTCACGCTCCACGTCGTCCACGTCCACCACGGTCTCCGGCCCGCGGCCGACGCCGACGCCGGGTTCGCAGGCGGCCTCTGCGCCCGGCTCGGCATCCCGTTCCACCTCGAGCGCGTCGCGATAAGGCGGGAGCCGCCCTGGGAAGGCCTCGAGGCGGAGGCGCGCCGCGCCCGCTACGGCGCCTTCCGCGAAGTTGCACGCCGCGTGGGCGCGCAGCGCGTCGCGACGGCCCACACGGCCGACGACCAGGCCGAGACGGTCCTCATGCGTCTCCTCGAGGGCGCCGGCCCGCGAGGGCTCGCGGGGATCGCCCCCGTGCGCGGGATCTTCATTCGGCCGCTCCTCGGCGCGCGCCGGGCAGACATCGAGACGCACCTGCGCGCGCGAGGGCTCGCATGGGTCGAGGACGCGAGCAACAGCGACCCGCGCTTCCTGCGCAACCGCATCCGCCACGATGTGCTGCCCTTCCTGGCCGAGGGTGTCGAGCCCGGGATCGTTCAGCACCTGGCGCGCTCGGCCGCTCTCGTGCGCGCCATGGTCGACGACCTCGAGCGCGTCGCCGCGCGGGAGCTGCCGCGGCTCGGGCGGCGGGGCGCGGCAGGTTGGGTGTTGAGCGTCGCCGACCTGGCGGGGCTGCCAGGCGAGGCGGCGGCCGAGATGGTGCGGCAGGCCGCGCGCGATCTCGGGCACTCGGGCGCCCTGCGCGGCCACGCTCAGAAGGCCCTTCGCGGGCTGCTCGTGCCCGGGGCGCGGCGGGGCGCCCTGCGCTCGGGAGGCGTGACCGTCGAGCGGAGCGGCCGGTGGCTGCGCGTGGGGCAGGGGAGACTCCCGGCGCTTGCGGCCCACGAGTTTCCGGTGCCGGGTGAGCTCCCGCTTCCCGAGGTCGGCCTGGTGCTGGACGCCCGCTGCTTCGAGCGGGCCCCAGGCTATGCCGCCCCGCGCGAAGCCGCGCGCGCGGCCTTCGACGCCGATCTCCTCCCGGGCCGGCTCCACGTGCGCGGCAGGCGGCGCGGGGACCGCTTTGCGCCGTTCGGCGGCCCTGCCGAGCGGCGGCTCAAGTCCTTCCTGATCGACGCGGGCGTGCCCCGCTGGGAGCGCGACCGGGTGCCCCTCGTCGAGGCGGGAGGCGACATCATCTGGGTCGCTGGGCTCCGGCGCGGGCAGGCCGCCCCGGTCGGGCCGGGGACGCGGCGTATCCTCGAGGTGACGCTTCGATCTCCTCTGGCGAGGCAAGAGGCGGGAGAGTAAGATGGCGCGCCAGGAGGGAGCATGGGCCAGGAGGGGACATGGCAATGATGCGGGAGCGCTTGCTGACCACGGGGATGCTGTTGGCTGCGCTCTGGCTCGTCCCGCAGCCGGCCGCAGCTCAGTCCGGGCCTGCCGTCGCCACGTGGCCCGACAGCAATACCATTCTCCACGCGCTGGAAGACGCCTTCGCCTCCGTCGCCGATCGGGTGACGCCGTCCGTGGTCAATGTGAGCGTCAAGCCCAAGAAGGCGCCCCCCGGCGAGGGCGGCCAGCCTCCCGAAGGCGAGCAGCGCTACCGCGATTTCTTCGGCCCCGAGTTCTACGACCGCTTCTTCAAGCGCCGCGCGCCGCGCGAGGAGGCGCGCTCCGCGGGCTCAGGCGTCATCGTGGACGCTCGCGGCTACATCCTGACCAACGCCCACGTCGTGGAGAGCGCGGCCGAGATCGAGGTGCGGCTGTCCGACGACCGCAAGTTTGTCGCGACCCTCGTGGGGCGAGACCCGAAGACCGATCTCGCGGTCGTCAAGATCGACCCGGGTGCGGGCGCGCTGCCGTCGGCGGAGCTCGGCGACTCCGACAAGCTCCGTATCGGCCAGTGGGCCATCGCCATCGGCAACCCGTTCGGTCTCGACCGGACCGTCACGGTCGGCATCATCTCCGCGACCGGACGCACGCGGGTCGGCGTGGCGACCTACGAGGCGTTCATCCAGACCGACGCCTCCATCAACCCCGGCAACTCGGGCGGGCCGCTGCTCAACCTCGACGGGCGCGTGATCGGCATCAACACCGCCATCGTGTCCTCGGGGCAGGGCATCGGCTTCGCCATTCCCATCAACATGGCCCGCGAGGTCATGACCCAGCTGATCGCGAAGGGCCGCGTTGTTCGCGGCTGGCTCGGCATCTCCATCCAGGACCTGACGGACGACCTCGCTGCCGGCTTCGGGGTCCCCAGCAAGGGCGGAGTGCTGGTGGCGGACGTGCTGAAGGACGGCCCGACCGAGGCCGCCGGCATGAAGCCGGGCGACATCATCGTCGAGCTGGGCGGCGCTCCGATTAAGGAGGTGACCGACCTCCAGAAGCGCGTGGCCGCCATCCCGCCCGGGCGCTCCGTCGCTCTCACGGTGCTGCGCGACGGCAAGACCTCCAATCTCACGGTCAAGATCGGGGAGCAGCCGGGTGAGGAGACCGTGGTGGCGGCCGGATCGAAGGGCGAAGGTCTCGGGGTGACGATCGAGGAGCTCGGCGAGGACGCGGCGCAGGCGTACGGGCTGCGCGGGCGCTCCGGCGTCGTGGTCACCGACGTGGCGCCTGACAGCGCGGCGGCGGCGGCCGGCATCAAGGAGGGCGACCTCGTCCTCGAGGTCAACCGCCGCCGGGTCGACAGCGTCGAGGAGTTCAAGAAGGCGGTGGCCGCGCTCAAGCCGGGCGAGGCCGTGCCCGTGCAGATCGCGCGGAGCGGGGCCGGCCGCGAGTACGTCGTCCTCAAGGTCCCGGACAAGCCCTGAGGCCATGAGCGCCGATTCCGAGCCATCCCGTCCCAGGCCCGTGGCGCTCGTCATTGACGACGAGCAGGGAGTGCGCGAGTCCTTCCGCGTCATTCTCGATGGCGAGTTCGAGGTCCTCGAGGCCGACGAGGGCGCCAAGGGGCTCGAGGTCCTGCGCTCCCGCCGCGTCGACGTCGTGCTGCTAGACGTCCGGATGCCCGGGCCTCCCGGCCCGACCTTCCTCCCCCAGATCCTGGCTCTCGACGACCGTCTCGCCGTGATCATCGTCACGGCGGTCAAGGACGTGCGCACGGCCGTCGAGGCAATCAAGGGCGGCGCCTACGACTACGTCACCAAGCCGTTCGACGTGGACGAGATCCTGGCCCTCGTGCGGCAGGCCGCGGAGCGGCGGGCGCTCGAGCGTGAGGTGCACTGCCTCCGGGCCGAGCTCGACCGCGCCCAAGGTTTCGACGCCCTGGTCGGGCGCCACCCGTCCATGGTCAGGCTCTACGAGCTCATCGCTCAGGTGGCGCAGACACCGGCGACCGTCCTGATCGCGGCCGAGACCGGCACCGGCAAGGAGCTCGTGGCCCGCGCCATCCATCGGCAGGGACCGCGGCGCGCCCAGCCTCTCGTGGCCGTCAACCTGGCGGCCATTCCCGACACGCTGCTCGAGTCCGAGCTCTTCGGCCACGAGAAGGGCGCCTTCACGGGCGCCCACGCCCGGAAGATGGGCAAGTTCGAGCTGGCCCACGGCGGCACGCTCTTCCTGGACGAGGTCGGCACGCTCCGCGTGGATCTGCAGGCCAAGCTCCTGCGTGCGCTGCAGGAGCGGGAGATCGAGCGGCTGGGTGGAGGGCGCCCCATCCCGGTGGACGTGCGGATCATCGCCGCCACCAACGTGGACCTCAAGGCGGCGGTGCGCGCCCGGGCCTTCCGCGAGGATCTCTTCTACCGGCTCAACGTGGTGCCGATCGCGATTCCCCCGCTTCGCGCCCGCAAGGACGACATCCCGATCCTCGTCGAGCACTTCCTCCGGAAGTATTCGCGGGAGTTCAAGAAGGACGTTCGCGGCATCTCCCGCGGGGCCCTGCCGGCGCTCCACGCCTACGACTGGCCCGGGAACGTGCGCGAGCTCGAGAACATCGTCGAGCGCAGCGTCGCGCTGGCGACGGGCCCGGTCGTCCGCCTCGACGACCTGCCCGTGGACCTCGCGATCCGCGAGATCAACCAGCGGACGGGCGGCGACGGGGGGCAGACGTCGCTGCCGCTCCACGAGGCCCGCGATCGCTTCGAGCAGGCCTACGTGCTGCGCGCGCTCGAGCGCGAGAACGGGAACCGAAGCCGCGCCGCGCGGCTCCTCGGCGTGCACCGCAACACCCTCCTCGCCCGATTGGCGGCCTGGGGTGTCCGCCCCGAGGACAGCTCTCGCGCCCTGCCGCCCGCGGCGGGCGAGGGCCGTCCCTGAGCCCCGGTCTTCGCCGCCCCGCCGCGCTCCTGGCGGCATTCGTCGCCATCATCGGCTTCGGAGCTCCCTGGGGCTTCGGAGCTCCCTGGGGCTTCGGAGCGCCCGGGACCGCCTGGGGCCAGCGCGGGATGCCCGAGAAGCCGCTGATCATGGCTTTCACGCCCTCGCGCGATCCAACGGCGCTCCAGGAGGCCGCGGACGCCTTCGTGGCGGCGGTCGCGCGACTATCGGGTGTGCCGGTGCGGGCGCAGGTCGCCTCGGACTACGCGGGCGTCGTGGAGGCGCTCAGAAGCCGGCGCGTGGACCTGGCCTTCGTCCACCCGGTCGGCTACGTCCTGGCGCGGCGCGAGGCCGGCTGCGAGATCCTCGTGCGCGACGTCTGGGAGGGCAAGACCGCTTACACCGCGCGCTTCTACGTCCGCGAGTCGAGCGGGATCAAGCGCGTCGAGGAGCTGCGCGGCCGCACAATCGCCTTCGTGGACCCGGCGTCGAGTTCGGGTTACATCTATCCGATGGTGCTGCTGATCAAGCGCGGGCTGGTCCGAGATCGCGACCCGAAGACGTTCTTCAAAGAGGCCCTCTTCGCGGGCACGCACGAGGCGGCGCTGCGGACGCTGCTCCAGGGCCGGGTGGACGCAGCCGCCACGTTTGACAGGGCGCCCCAGATCCACCTGAAGGATCCAGCGCTCGTAGCGCAGCTCGTCGCCGTCGGCGAGACGCCGGAGATTCCGGAGGCGGGCATCTGCGCCCGCCCGGGGCTGCCCGCGGCCGCGATCCAAGCGCTCAAGCGGGCGCTCCTCGGCATGAAGCGGCCCGAGCACGCGGTGGAGCTCAAGGGGATCTACGACATCGACGGCTTCGTGGAGGCGCGGGACGCGGACTACGATCCCGTCAGGGACGCTCTGGAGCTGCTGGACTACCGGCCGAATCGCTGAAGCGGGCGGGCTACTTGCGGTTGAGGCACTTGATCAGGCGCCAGCCGTTGAAGAGATTCACCTTGGCGGAGAGGTCCGGGATGAGGCCGACCTGCTCGAGGAGCGGCTCGAGCGGAAGATTCGATTTCCAGCCCAGCCGCGTGCACACGGGCGAGATCAGGTCCTCGAGGCGCCCGACCACGCGGCGCTCGCTGCGGAAGTGGTTCAGGAGCACGATGTTGCCGCCCGGCTTGACCACCCGGCGCATCTCCCGCAGCACCGCGACGGGGTCCGGCACGGCGCTGATCGTATAGGTCGCCACCGCCGCGTCGAACTCACTGTCGCCGAAGTCCATGACCGTGGCGTCCATCGCCTTGAGCGTGATGTTGTTGAGCGCGAGTTCCACGACCTTGTCCTGCGCCTTCTCGAGCATCTCCTCCGACAGATCGATGCCCGTGATGCGGCAGTTGGCGGGGTACAGTGGCAGGTTCAGGCCCGTGCCGATGCCGACCTCGAGGATCTGCTCGCCGCCCTTGATGTCCAGGAGCCTGATGGCCTGCTCCCGACCGGGGTGGAAGATCCAGTCGAACACGAAGTCGTAGGCGGGGGCGTAGATCTTGTAGGCCCGCTTGACCTGCCGTTTCTCCAACGCCGCGTCCACAGAAAATCGCCTCCTGCGGGGTTCTGCCGGTAAGCCAGAAGCCAGCCTCCGCACTTCTAACACACCGCGCCCACGGTTGCCAAGCGCTTTCTGACCTCTTGATCCTAAAGGAGAAACGTCGTTCGATTGACGGCCGGACCGGAGAGGGAAAAAAGGCCGCCGCGGGCTCGTCTCGGAGCTCACTCGAGACTTCTCGCCGGCGGGTTGGGCGCGCCGGGGCGCTCCTCTGCCGCCAGCTGAGCTTCGAGTTGGCGGATGCGCGAGCGCAGCTTCCAGTGGCGCAGGAGGCCCGCGCAGGAGGCGAAGATGAGGCCGCCTAGCACGGACAACAGGATGACGAGGGCCAGGGGTATGCCCTCCGCGCGCCAGGCGATGAATCGGATCACGACCGGGTCCATGTTTTGCAGCGCGAAGACCGCGCAGGCCGCCCCTACGAGGGCCATCAGGAAGTAGGCGAGTGTCATCGCGCTCAGCTCCTTCCGCCGTTGGCGCCGAGGGCCCGGAGGAAGCGCTCCACGATGCGGGCCTGGCAGCCGGCGCCCTTCGTCGGCTCCTGGCCGGACGCGAGCAGCGCGTCGGCGGGCAGGACGGCTTTGGCCATGGTCCGGTGGCCGCCCGCCGAGCCCAGGTCGCCGAAGGCCGCGCGCGTCACGTCACCCGCGCTCCTGACGTAGCCGACGCTGCGCACCGAGACGTGGATGTCGTCACCGACCACACCCGAGACCACCGACCATTCGACGCCCTCGGCTTGGAGTCCGAAGTCGGCGAACTGCGGAATCAGGTCCGCGGTGGCGACGGGGCCAAGGTGGGAGAAGAACACGCCCTTGACGATCTTGCGCTTGGCGAGCCCGGCCGCCAGGGCGTCGAGCGCGGCCTCGCCGAGGGCGGGGCGCTCGATGCGGCGCAGCGCGTTGTGGTTGGCGAGGAGGTAGAGGAACGCGAACGCGTCGAGGTCGGCGCGCGTGCCGCCCCGCTCGAGCCCGAGCGTGTCGGCCTTGATGCCGTAGAGCAGCGCCGTCGCGAGGCGCTGCGTGATCTTGACGTCCGCGGCCCGCAGGTACTCGACGAGGATGGTCGACGTGGCGCCGTACGACGGCCGCACATCGCGGATCCGCGCGCGCACCGGCTCCTCGACCGGGTGGTGGTCGATGACGAGGTCGACCTCGACGAAGCGCTCCTCGAGGAAGGAGGGCTGGACGTCCACCATGGCGACCCGGTCGAAGCCGTGCATCTCGCGCGTCGTGATCGGCTCGACATCGATGTCGAGGATCTCGCACATGGCGATGTTCTCGGGCCGGGTGATGGTGCCGAAGGTGCAGATGGGCGCTCCCGTGCGGTTGCGGCCGAGCAAGGTTCTGAGCGCCAGGGCCGAGGCGATGGCGTCGGGGTCGGGATCGTCCTGCATCAGGATGAGGATGCGCGAGGCGCCGTCGAAGTGGGCGCGGATCTTCTCGACGCGCGTCCGCTCCTGGGCGCGCTCGAGCTCCGGCTGGAGCACGCGCTCGGCGAAGGCGCTCCACGGCACCGTGATGGCGCCGGGGACGTGGAGCCGATCGTCGCCCACGACGAGCACGGCCGCGTCGGGGAGCGCCGCGCGCACCGCCGCGGCGACCCGCGGCGTGCGGCCGGCCGGCGCCGCCACGACGAGAGGCCCGCGGCCGCGGCCGAGCGCGCGGCGATACGCCTCGGGGTCTTCGGGATCGCCCGTGATGGCCCGCGCCTTCCGCCGCGCGAGACGGGCGCGAAGCGCGGGGCGTGACACGAGGTAGAGCGGCGGCTCGCCGCCCAGGGCGATGTGGCCCTCGAGGTGGAGGACGAGGTCTTCCGGCAGGACCAGCACGGGACGCATGGAGAACCCTCGGGAGGCTTCTAGCGGCGCGCCCGGCGGCGGTACGCGCGGGTGCCCGCCCGCACGCCGGCGCGGACCGCGCGCGTCAAGCGGCCGGCTTTAAGTCCTACGGTATCCTTCGAGGCAGCCAGGGTGCGGGCGATCAAATCCAGGGACTCCTTGAGGGTGGTCTGCGCTCGGGTGATCTGGTCCGCGGCGCGGCGCTCGAGGCTCTCGAGCTTCGCGCGCGCGGCGCCCACGCTGCCGGAGGCCTCCGCGCGGAGCGTCTTGAGCTGGCTCTCGAGATGCGCGAGCCGCGTCTCGAGTTGCTTGAGTCGGGTCTGCGCGGCGCTCCGCGCGGGACGGCGCTTGGATCGCTCGGCCATGGGTCCTCCCGTGTAACGGCGTGGATGTATCAGCACCTTGACCTCTACCTCATGGGCACCTCTACCTCATGGGCAACTGTACCTCATTGGCACCAGTACGTCATTGGCTAGCCGGGGGCAAGCAGCTTGGCCTGCGGGACGGGCGGGACCTCAAGGGGCGAAGGCCGTCCAGAGCTGGAGCGCGAAGGCGGCGGCCGTGAGCGCGAGGCAGGCCGCGGCCAACACCCGATGGACCCCGCGCTCGGGATGTTGGTCGCCCGCGCCCAGCAGGAGCGCCACGAGCACCCCGCCCAGGAAGCCGCCGGCGTGTCCCCAGTTGTCGACTCGCATTCCGGGGAGTAGCCCGACGACGAAGAGGATGAGCGCCCAGCTGCCGTACTGCCGGAGGACGGCGGCCCCGAAGAGGCCGCCGCGGCGCCTCCCGTACCACACCATCGCGCCCAGGACACCGAAGACGGCGCCCGAGGCGCCGAGCGTGAATGGATTTCCCGCCGCGTTCGAGAGCAGGAAGCCCGCGGCGCCGCTCAGCGTGAACATCACGACCGTCCGAGCCTGTCCGTACACCTCTTCGACGTCCGGGAGGAGCTGGCGGATCCAGAGCAGGTTGAAGAGGATGTGCAGCAGGCTGCCGTGAAGATAGATCGCGGTCAAGACGGTCCACCAGTGGCCCGCCTGCCAGGGCACAGCCCCCGCCATGCCGAGGGCAATGAGGGCGCGGCCGCCGGGCGCGAGCAGGTCGAAGACCCCGCGCGGAGCGAGCGCCGCGCGGGGATCGAGGGCGAGAGAGGCGATGTAGGCGGTGATGGCTACCACCGTCACCAGGGCGGCGAAGTCGAGCCCGCCGATGAGGCGGCCGATCGCGGGCCCGAAGCCCCAGAGTCCCGGGTTCCGCCGGCCGCAGTAGAAGCAGACGGAGGCGTCCACCCGGTTCAACTTGCCGCAGGCGTAGCAGAGGCTCGAGCCCGATCTCTGGCGGAACACTAGCAGGCCGCGCAGGCCGCCGATAAGGGCCCATCTGTTTCGTTGGCGCCCTCGGCCGCGGGCTCAACGTACCAGGGGTACGCCTCGCCCGCAGCCTTCGGGCGCCGCCTCGCATCTGGGTCCTTCTCGACGCCCTGCAAGGTGAACTTAGGTCTCACGAGGCGCTGGCATCCGGCTAGGCGCCGTACTTCGCGAGGCGGAGGCCGTTGGCCATCAGGAGTGGCATGAGGTCCTGGGCCGGCAGGATCCCGAGGGCTCCGCCGGCGCAGTCGCGCTCGGTGAAGCGGCTGACATGATCGGCGCCACAGTAGGCGCTCGACACCAAGGCGGGCACGGGCTGCCAGCCGTGCGCCGCGAGGATGGACGGCGTCGAGTGGTCACCGGAGACGGCCAGCACGTCGGGCCCGAGTGCCTGCACGTCGGGCAGCCGCGCGTCGAAGCGCTCGAGCGCTGCGACCTTGGCATCGAAGTCGCCGTCTTCGCCCGCCTTGTCCGTGTCCTTGTAGTGGAGGAAGAAGAAATCGAAGTTGTTCCAGTGCCGCTTGAGCGTGGCGATCTCGTCGGCGAAAGTCGGGCCCGTGTCGAGCACGTCCATGCCGACGAGGCGCGCGAGGCCGCGGTACATCGGGTAGGCGGCGACGGCCGCCGCTCGCAGGCGGAAGGTGCCGGGAAAGAGCGGGATGTCCGGCTGCTTGTCGAACCCGCGCAAGAGGACCATATTGGCCGGCGCCGCGTCCCGGAGGAGCGGCCGCGCGCGCTCGACGAACTGGTTGACGGCAGCGGCCGCGCGCTCGGCCGAAGGCTCGAGCGCCCGCGCGCGGAGAGGCGGCGCCCCGAGCGCCTGCGGATCGGTCTCCGATACGCGTCCCGAAAGCCCCTCGCCGCGCAGGACGAGGACGAAGCGATGCTCATTGAGGGGCTCGATGACGATCTCCGCGCCGTCCACCGTGACGCTCCGAAGCTTCTCGCAGAGCGCAACGCACAGCTCCGTCGCGATCCGTCCCGCCCGCCGGTCAGTGATGCGCCCCTGGGCATCCACCGTGCAGAAGTTGCCACGCGCGGCGACGTCGCCCGGCTTGAGATGGAAGTCGATGCCGAGGGCCTCGAGGACGCCGCGGCCCACCGGGTGCTGGAGCGGGTCGTAGCCGAAGAGGCCGAGATGGCCCGGCCCGCTCCCCGGCGTGATGCCGGGCCCCACGTGGCGGAGGAGGCCGCACGCCGAGCGCTTTGCCAAGGCGTGGAGGTTTGGCAGGCGGGCCGTTTCCAGCTCGCTCTTTCCAGTGCCGGGGCGCGGCAGGCCGCCGAGCCCGTCAAGGGAGCAGAGGATGATCTTGGTGGTGTTCGGTTGGGCCAGGTCGTGCAGCAGGCCCAGGTCCATCTAGGCCGAGGCTTCCTTGTTCTCGCCGAAGTCGGGCGGCACCGTCGGCCCCCAGGCGTAGAGCGCGTCCTCGTCGGCCCAGTCCCGCGGCTCCCAGGCGCACGCCTCGGGAATGTAGTCGAGGTCGTAGTAGTACTCGGCGAGGCTGCCCCACGGGTCGCGGATGTAGTAGAAGAAATTCGAGCCGATGACGTGGCGCCCGAAGCCCCAGCCGGGCTGCCAGCCGCGCTCGATCATCCGCGCCGCCCCCATGCCGATCTCGTCGACGCTGCCGACCTGGAAGGAGCCGTGGTGGAAGCCGGGCGCTGTGGAGGTGAGAAGGGCGAGCGCATGGTGGTCGGTGCCGCAGCGCATGAAGGCGATGATGTCCCGCGAACGGTCCGACAGCTTCATGCCCAGCACGCGGATGTAGAAATCCATCTGGCGATTCAGGTCGGGGCTGAACAGCAGGACGTGGCCCAGCCTGCGCGGGGCGACCGACATGTCCCGCGTCGGCGCTCCTCTGACCGCCTGGCGAGCCGCGTAACCGGGGCCGTTGAGCGCGGGGGGCGGGTCGGCGGGCAGCGGTGGCGCCGCCTCGTCGCGGATATTCACGAGATTGCCGTCCGGGTCGCGCACCCAGATGCCGCCTTCGGGAGCGCCGCGCGGCGGGTCGATCTCCTTTACGCCGGCCGCGGCGAGCGCCGTTCGGGTCTGCGCGAAATCTTCCCCCGTGGCGCCGTAGCAGAGATGATGCAGGCGCTTGCGCGGCCCCGCGTAGAGCATGACCGCCTCGCGTGTCTGCCGCGCGGGCTTGAGCCGCACTGCCTCGCCGTTGCCGGTCGCGTCTACCAAGCCGAAATCCTGGTAGTACTTCTGGCCGACCGTCTGGTCGGGCACCTCGAGCGCGTAGTGGAGAAACGATTTCACCGCCATGCCGGGCCTCCTGCGACGACGCCGCTACGCGTCCTTGACTGGGTTCTCGAGCGTGCCGAGCCCTGTGATCTCGAGCTTGCAGACGTCGCCGGGCTGGAGCGTGACCGGCGGCTTGCGCGAGAACCCGACGCCGGCCGGCGTGCCGGTCGCAATGAGATCACCGGGCGAGAGCGTCATAATGTTCGTCAGGTATTCAATAATGCGGCCCAGGTCGAAAATGAAGTTCTTGGTGTTTCCGTGCTGCATCAGCGTGCCGTTGACCCAGCACTTGAGGTCGAGGGCATGTGGGTCAGGGATCTCGGACCGATCGGCGATATATGGACCAACAGGGGCCAAGGTGTCACCGATTTTTCCCGGGCCCCATTGGCTCGTGTGGAACTGGAAGTCGCGCGCACTTGCGTCATTGATGATCGTGTAGCCGTAAATGTAGTCGAGCGCCTTATCCCTCGGGACGAACCGCGCGGTCTTGCCGATGACGACGCCCAATTCGACCTCCCAATCAAAGGTCTTCTCTCCGCGGGGCCGAAGAATAGGCTCACCTGGGTCTTGAATGGCGTTGTTCCACTTCGGGAAGACTGGGGGCTCCTTGGGAATGGGATTGCCTGACTCTTCGGCATGATCTCTATAGTTGAGCCCAATGCAAATGAACTTGCCCGGGTCGTTGATGGGGGCGTGCAGCCGAACGGTATTGGCCGCGTGGCTGACGGGCTCGAACTTGCCCGCCTTGGTCGCGTCCACCATGGTCCCCAGCATGTCCTGGGTGGCCGAGCCGCCCTCGAGGAAGCCGCGCGTGCTCTGGGGGAAGAGGGCGGCCGCGATGGCTGCCGAGCGTACGACCCCCTTGGCTGAGAGCCAAGCGGCACAGCTCGCCTCGAGGTCCACCACGCGATCCTGGCCCATGAAGCAGCCCAGGCGCGGGGAGTGGCCGTTCTGAGAGAACCGGACGATCTTCATGTAGGGCCTCCTTGGATTCCCATGGGGGGTTCCGATGGGCGGCGAGGTGCCGCGGGCGGCATTCTAGCACCGTTTCGGGGGGCCGGGAGGCGGCTTGAAGTGGCTGGTTTTTCTTTGATATAGTCCCTACAGTGACTGTAAGGTAGTGTTCACGATGTAGTGGCAGCAGCTCCCGAGACCGTCGGGGCAAAGAGCCGGTTACTTGCCAGAGCCTGTTGCTTGGAGGTACGACCATGAAGATCTCCCCTTGGATCTCCGCGGCACTCGTGGCCGCCCTGTTCGTGACGGGTCCGCTGGCTCCCATGGCGGCCTTCGCCCAGGCCCCGAAGATGGGACAAACCCAGCAGGCCCAGACTGTGCCCGCAGTCGATCCTCCGCTCACCAGCCAGAAGCCTGGGCAGGAGCGCATGCCTGTCGATCCCGTGGAAAAGATGCTCATGCCCGCCTTCGAGCCCATGACCAGCAAGGATCCGACCGTCGGCGACGCTGTTGCGGCCGGTTTCATGAACGTGGTCTATGTCCCCGGCAAGGCCATCATCTGCACGGCGGGCGTCCTGACCTCGACCCTGCTCATGCTGCTGACGTTCGGCAGCAGTTACCGCGCGGCCCGCGGCGTGTTCCTCGAGGGCTGCGGCGCTCCGTGGGCGCTGACGGCTGATAACGTGTCGGGCAAGACCCCGGGTCCCGGCGACCCCGGGTACGATCCCTCCGGCCGCTACTAGTTGGGCCGTATTCCACCGGAGTATCTCCCGCCCCGCGAGGCGTGGCCGGAGCGCGTCTACACGCTGCCGGAGCTCCGGGCCTACCCGCAGCACCTGAATTCCACGGAAGAGCTCCTCGACCGCCACGTCGCCGAGGGGCGCGGCGACCGCGCCGCGATCCTCTTCGAAGACCAGCGGATCACCTACGCCGCGCTTGCCGCCCAGGTGAATCGCTTTGCCGGGGCGCTCCGGGGGCTCGGCATCGGGGAGGAGGACCGCGTGCTGCTGCGCGCCCCGTCCATCCCGCCCGCCCTCGTCGCCAACTTCGCTGTCATCAAGCTCGGCGCCGTCATCGTCCCGATCTCGCCGCTCTTCTCGCGCGCCGAGATCGCCCACGTAGCGACCAACACCGAGGCAGTAGCCCTCATCGTGGCCCAACCGCTCCTGGAAGAGGTGGAGCGGGCGCGGGCTGGGCTCGCAACGGTCCGCCACGTCATCGTCATCGGCGGAGATGCCGCCCTAGTCCGCGCCAAGGGCTTCATTCCGTACGCGGACCTGATGGCCCAGGCGCACCCCCCGGTGGAGCCCGTCAGGCGCGACAGGCTGGCGGTCTCCGTCCTCCTCTTCACCTCGGGTACCACGGGCTTGCCCAAGGGCACCGCGCACGTCATGGAAGAGGCGCTCGTCGTGCCCGACACCTTCGGCCGTCACGGCTGGCGCGTCACCCCGGACGATGTCATCGGCGGGCCCGCGCCCTTGTCGGTGGCTGCGGGCTACTCCACCCAGGCCGTCATCCCGTTCCGTTTCGGCGCCGCCGCGTCGCTCCTTCCACGATTCACCCCCGAGGCCATGTTCGAGCAGATCGGGAAGCACGGCATCACCGTCCTCTCCATCCTGCCCACGGCCTATCGCAAGATGCTCCAGGTCCCTGACGCGCGCGCGCGGTACGACCTCTCCTCGGTGCGCCTCTGCACGGGTGGGGGCGAGTCCCTCGGCGCCGAGACCTATCAGGCATGGAAGGACGCCTTCGGGCTCGAGATCTTCGAGGGGCTCGGCACGACCGAGATGATGTACGTCTTCATTTCGTCCGCGGTCACGCGCCGGGTCAAGCCCGGGGCCATAGGTCCGGCCGTGCCGGGCTACGAGCTGCGCGTCATCAGCGAGGGAGGCAAGGACTGCCGGCCGGGGGAAGTCGGGCTCCTCGTCGTCAAGGGCCCGACCGGGACGCTCTACTGGCGCGATCCGGACAAGCAGGGGCGCGCGGTTCGCAAGGGCTGGTGCTTCGCAGGCGACTTCGTCACCATGGACGAGGAGGGCTACGTCACCTTCCTCTCGAGGGAAGATGACCTGATCAAGTCGTCGGGCTACCGCATCGGGCCCGAGGAGATCGAGGGCGTCATCGCCCGGCACCCAGCCGTGGCCGACTGCTGCGTCATCGGCGTGCCGGACCCGGTGCGTGGGCAGAACACTCGCGCCTATGTCGCGTTGAGGCAGGCAACCGCGCGACGGGAAGGACTTGAACAGGAGATCGTGGACTCCTGCCGCGACGCGCTGGCCGTCTACAAGCTGCCGCGCGAGGTGGTGTTCGTCGACTCGGTGCCGCGCGCACCGGGTCCGGCCGGCCCCGGCACGGGCAAGCTCCTCCGCCGCGTGCTGCGCGACGCCGCCGTCTAGGCCGTCGAGGCGGCGTATGGCCCGCTCCCGCCGATGGGCCGTCCCGCTCGTCTTTGTTTTGCTGCTGGCGGGCTTCGCGGCCGGCATCTGGGGCAGCTATCGTGAGGTCTACCCCGGGCAGGGCCTCTTCCGGGTCACCGGGGTTTTCGAGGGGCGTGGGGGCGACACCCTGATCCTCGTCAGCCACGACGCCGCGCCCGGCGTCATGGACGAGATGAGCAGGATGGCCTTCTACGCCGAGACGAAGGAAATGCTGGACGGCGCCGGCCTGCGTCGCGGAGACCGTGTCCGCCTGACGGTGAGGCAGCTGCCCGACCGCTATCTCGTGGTGGAGATCCGCAAGATCCAGTGACGGTGTCAAAGGAGCCGCTCCATGGCAGATGAGGACTTCTCGCTCGAGACGCACCGCTTCGCCCCACCGCGCTACTTCGACGACTTCCGCGTGGGCGAGCGCTTCTACATCCCCTCGCGCACCATGACGGACGCGCTCTTCGCGGCCTTCCAGCTGGCTTCGGGCGACAACCACCCGATCCACTACGACCGTCCGTACTGCCGCGCGCGCGGCCACCGCGACCTGCTGGCCCACGGGCTCATGGTTGCCGCCCAGGGCGCGGCCGGCGCCGGAATCTTCCCGCACGTGGTCGGCGACGCCCTCGTGGCGTTCCTCGACCAGTCCTCGCGCTTTCTCAAGCCCGTCTACGCGGGCGACACGCTGTATCCGATGCTCGCCATCACCCGGCTCGAGCCGGGCCGCACGACAGGCGTCGTGGCGATGCGCGTTACCATCCACAACCAGGACAAGGAGCTGGTCATGGACGGCGAGCACCGGTATCTCCTGCGAAGGAAACCCTGAGGAGAACCCCCAAGGAGGACCCAATGCCCTACCGCATCAACCACATCCATCTCAAGGCGTCGGACCCGCGACGCACCGCCGAGTGGTACGTCGGGGCGTTCGACTTCAAGATCGTCAACGACGAGACGCGCGTCTTCGGCGACCGCTTCGTGCGCTGCCAGAGCGCCGACGGCGGCATGGCGGTGAATATCTCGGGCCCGCGAACGGGAGAGACCCTCCGGCCGGGAGACGCCTCCGCCCACTTCGGTCTCGAGCACTTCGGCTTCGACTCGACCGACATCGAGGCCGACATCCGTCGGCTCGAGGCGCTGGGCGCCAAGCTTCTCGAGGGTCCCATCCAGGTGCCGAACGGCGCGCGCATCGCCTTCATGCGCGCGCCCGACGACACGCGCGTCGAGCTCGTCCAGCGCTCGACGATCGCGGGCGGCTGCTGCTGACCGCCAGGCCGCCGATAAGGGCCCATCTGCGTCATTTAGCAAAGACTGTTGGGGCGCCCTCGGCCGCACGCTCGTGGCCGTTCGAGCTGAGGGGCGCAGCCACGAGGCGAGGGCTGAGACAGTCATACGCCTCGCGTGCGGCCCTTCGGGCGCCGCCTCACATCTGGACCCTTCTCGGCGCCCAATGCCGCCCGTTTGCATTACGAGCGAACTCTTGACTCGGGAGGCTAGAACGGTTGGGGGGTGCCCTCAGGGTCCCGGCTGAGGCGAAGGGCGATGGTGGGCTGAACGAACTCGGCCCGCCGGCGAAGGAGCCCCAGGAGCGCGCGGGCAGCGATTGGTCAGGCTCTCGGTGCGGGCAAAGGCGCCGCGCAGGAGAACCTGCGTGTCAAGAACGACTCTGGGCCCGGACAGCGCGGACGGCCTCGCCTATAACAGCCGCAGCAGTGATCTCGGGAACATCGGCCTGGGCTCGTGCACGCTCGATGAGGGCGTCGAGTTCCTCATCGGAGAAAGTCGTCAGCGCGCGGTCGAATTCCTCGAGACCGGCCCGTGTGCTGAGAAGGACGGGCAGGACCTCCTGCGCGAGCGCCTGCCGGTCGTCCTCTGGCAGGGCCCGGATCTCTTCGGCAAGGGACCGGACTCTTGATGTGGCCATGCCTTACTCTATCACGCTCCTCGAGGCCTTGGAGGTGACCCAGGTTCGGCAGCCTAAGCGGGAAACGGCCCGCGCGAACCCTCTTCCTCATCGTCCTTGACCGCTCCCGGCCGGGAGCATAAGCTCTCGGCACCTGTCCGACCTTCCGAGCGATGATCGCTGCTGAGGGTCCAGCATGTTGTGTCCGCGCTGCCACGCTGAGAATCGGGAAGGGCGCCGTTTCTGCGCCGAGTGCGGGGAATCGCTCGCCCTTTCGTGCCCGTCCTGCGGCTTCGTGAACGAGGGCAGCGAGAAGTTCTGCGGCGGCTGCGGTGCGCCAAGCGCCGGGTCCCGCGACGCCCCTCAAGCCAGATTCGCGTCGCCGGAGACGTACACCCCCAAGCACCTCGCCGAGAAGATTCTCACCTCCAAGACCGCGCTCGAGGGCGAGCGCAAGCAGGTCACCGTCCTCTTCGCTGACCTCAAGGGCTCGATGGAGCTCCTCGCCGACCGGGATCCCGAGGATGCCCGCAAGCTCCTCGATCCCGTCCTCGAGCGCATGATGGAGGCCGTCCACCGCTACGAGGGGACGGTCAACCAGGTCATGGGCGACGGGATCATGGCGCTGTTCGGGGCGCCCGTGGCTCACGAGGATCACGCCGTGCGGGCCTGCTACGCCGCTCTGCGCATGCAGGACGCCGTGCGGCGCTACTCGGAGGAGCTCCGTCACTCGCAGGGGATCGAGGTCCAGATTCGCCTGGGGCTGAACTCGGGCCAGGTCGTGGTGCGGTCCATCGGGAACGACCTCCACATGGATTACACGGCGGTGGGCCAGACAATCCATCTGGGGGCGCGGATGGAGCAGCTGGCGGCGCCGGGAAGCACTCGGATCACGGCCGACACGCTCGCGCTGGCCGAGGGGTACGTGACGGTCAAGTCGCTCGGCCCGGTCCCCGTGAAGGGCCTGAGCGAGCCGATCGAGATCTACGAGCTCGTCGGCACCGGCGTGGCCCGCACAAGGCTGCAGGCAGCGGCGCAGCGCGGGCTCTCCCGCTTCGTGGGCCGGAACGCCGAGCTGGAACAGCTCCGGGCCGCGCTCGAGAAGGCGGTCCACGGCCATGGCCAGATCGTGGGCGTGGTCGGCGAGCCGGGCGTGGGGAAGTCGCGGCTCTTCTGGGAGTTTACGCACTCCCACCGTCTGCACACCTGGCTCGTGCTCGAAAGCTCGTCGGCCTCCTATGGCAAGGCGACCGCCTACCTGCCCGTGATCGATCTGCTCCGCGCCTACTTCCAGGTGCAGAGCCAGGACGACACGCGGACGATCCGTGAGCGGGTGACGGGCAAGCTCCTCACCCTCGATCCGGCTCTCGGGACGGCGATTCCTGCGGTGCTGAGCCTCCTCGACGTGCCGGTGAACGAGCCGGCCTGGCAAGGGCTCGACCCGACGCAGCGCAGGCGGGAGACGCTCGATGCGGTCAAGCGGCTCCTGCTGCGCGAGAGCCAGGTGCAGCCCCTACTCGTCGTGTTCGAGGACCTCCACTGGGTCGACGGCGAGAGCCAGGCGGTGCTCGACAGTCTCGTCGAGAGCCTCCCCGCCGCGCGCATCCTGGTCCTGGTCAACTACCGCCGCGAGTACGAGCACCGCTGGGGGGCCAAGACCTACTACACGCAGCTCCGGCTCGATCCACTCCCCGTGGAGACCGCCGGCGAGATGCTCGACGCCCTCCTGGGCGCGGATGCCGGTCTTCACCCCGTCAGACAGCTCCTGCTCGAGCGCACGGAAGGCAATCCATTCTTCCTCGAGGAGTGCGTCCGGACGCTGATCGAGACGAAGGTCCTCGTCGGGGAGCGTGGCGCCTATCGCGCAACCGGAGCGGTCGAGAACATCCACGTGCCGGCGACGGTCCAGGCGATCCTCGCGGCCCGCATCGATCGACTTCCGCCCGAGGACAAGGCCCTGCTCCAGGTGGCGTGCGTCGTTGGTGAGGACGTCCCCTTGACGCTGCTCCAGGCGGTGGCCGCGGTGCCCGATGACATGCTGCGCGCGGCGCTCGCCCGGCTGCAGGCCGCCGAGTTCCTGTACGAGGCGGCCCTCTTCCCCGACGTGGAGTACACCTTCACGCACGGCCTCACGTACCAGGTTGCCTACGGCTCCCTGCTCCACGAGCGGCGGCGCCATCTCCACGCCAGGGCCGCCGAGGCCCTCGAGCGGCTCGCCGCCGGCCGCGTGAGCGAGCACGTGGAGCGGCTCGCGCACCATGCCCAGCGGGGCGAGCTGTGGGAGCGCGCCGTGGTGTACCTGCGCCAGGCCGGCGCCAAGGCGCTCGCGCGGTCGGCGAGCCGCGAGGCCGCCGCCGCGTTCGAGCAGGCGCTCGCCGCCCTCGCGCATCTCCCCGAAGGCCGCGCCACGGTGGAGCAGGCGATCGACCTGCGCTTCGAGCTTCGCCAGGCCTTGCAGCCGCTGGGCGAGCACCAGCGCGTGGTCGACTACCTCCGCGAGGCCGAGACCCTCGCCGCGACACTCGACGATCAGCGCCGGATGGGCTGGGTCTCCGCCTATCTCGGCCAGTACTACACGTGGCTAGGCGAGCCGGAGCGTGCAGCCGAGGCAGGGCACCGTGCGCTCTCGATAGGCGGCGCCGGTGGTGACTTCGGACTCCAGGTGGTGGCGAACGTTTTCCTGGGCCTGCTCGCCTACACGTCCGGTGACTATCAGGGGGCGAAGGAGCACCTGCGCTGGAACGTCGATGCCCTCACGGGGGACCGCGTCCGCGAGCGCTTCGGACTCAGCGGCCTGCCGGCGGTGCTCTCGCGCAACATCCTGGCCTTCGGCGCGGCGGAGCTGGGTGAGTTCACCGAGGCTGCGGCGTATGCCGACGAGGGTCTCCGGATCGCGGAGTCCGTCGGGCTACCGTACTCCCTCATCGCTGCGCTACAGGCCCAGGCCGACCCTCATCTCGCCAAGGGTGACGCCGATCGCGCCCTGCCGCCGCTCGAGCGCGCTCTTGCCCTTTGCGGGACGTGGAACCTGGCGTTCTTCTTCCCCCTGATCGCCCAGCGACTGGGCTCCGCCTACGCCCGGGTCGGCCGAATCGACGAGGCCGTGCCGCTTCTGGAGCGGGCAATCGCTCGGCTCCCTGTGCTCTTCAGAAACCTACGGGCGTCCTTGGACACGGCTCTGGGCGAGGCCTATCTGCTCGCCGGGCGGCCCGACGCAGCGGACGAGGAGGCTCGGCGCGCCCTCACGGTCGCCCAGGAGTGTCGCACGCGCGGATGGCAGGCGTGGGCCCTCCGTCTGCTCGGCGAAGTCAGCTCGCAGCGCGAGCCTCCCCGGGTCACTGAGGCCCAGGACCAATATCGGGATGCTCTCGCTCTCGCCACCAGCCTCGGCATGCGCCCGCTCGTTGCACACTGCGAGTTTGGTCTCGGCAAACTCTACGGGCGCACGAGCAAGCCGCAAGACGCACGGGAACACCTCACGACCGCGATGACAATGTACCGCGAGATGGACATGCAATCCTGGATGGAAAAGGTGGAGCAGGAGTTGAAGAGTCTCGCGTAGTTAGAACGGTTGGGGGGTGCCCTCGGGGAGCGGGACGTCGAAGGCGAAGAGCACCGCCGCGATGGTCTGGTAGTAGCCCGCCAGGACCACCAGCTCGATGAGGCCGCTTACCCCGACCTCCTGCTGGATCTCATCCTGAAGGCGGGACGGCACCGACTCTCGCTGAAGGACGTGCTGCACCACCCGCGCGGCCCGCACGTAGCGCGCCGGCAGTGAGGCCAGGTCGCCGCGCGCTCGGATCCGCTCGATGACGTCGTCCGGCAGTCCTTCCTTTTTCGCCACGGGGGCGTGCATGACCCACTCGAACAGCTGGGCGACGTGGCGCGCGGTGATGAGGATGGCGAGCTCTCGCATATCTCCCGGCAGCGTGGCGTCGAAGCGCAGGTACTCACCGAGGTCGGCGACGCGCTCGGCGAGGGCCGGGTGATGCATCAGCGGGACGTAGGGGCCGCGGATCTTTCCGCGCTTTGCGGCGATCCGCTCGTACACCTTCTGCGCGGCCGGGTCGAGCGAGCCGAGGATGTCGGGGAGCCTGGCCATCGCTCAGCGCCCCTTGAAGACGGGCTCGCGCTTCTCGACGAAGGCGCGCGCCGCTTCCTTGTGGTCCTCGGTCATGCCCGTGCGGGTGTGGTGCCACGCCTCGAGGTCGAGCTGTTCCTTGAGCGAGCCCGACTCGGCGGCATTCATGTTGCGCTTCATGTAGCGGAGCGCGACGCGTGGGCCGCTCGCGATCTTCCCCGCCAGCGCCATGGTCTCTTGCTCCAGCTTGGCATCGGGCACGACGCGGTTGACGATGCCGAGCGCAAGGGCCTGGCTGGCGTCCACCAGCTCGGCGGTGTAGTAGAGCTCGCGCGCCTTGGCGGTGCCGACCAGCTGGGTCAGGAAGTAGCTCCCACCGAAATCGCCCGAGTAGCCGACGCGAGCGAAGGCGGTGCCGAACCGGGCATTGTCGCTGGCGACGCGCAGGTCGCAGGCCAGTGCCAGCGAGAGCCCCGCGCCCGCCGCCGCGCCGCGCACCATGGCGATGGTGGGCTTGGG
>DASYVT010000019.1 GCA_035936835.1 Candidatus Methylomirabilota bacterium
GAGATCCGCAGGTCGTTGATCGTGATCCGGAAACCGCGCGGCCGGTTGAGCAGGGTCGGGTCGTCGGACAGCGACCGCTGGGTCTTGGCCACGCAGACGGGCAACCGGCCGTAGCCGAGCGCCTCGGCCTGAGCGATCTGACGGTCCACCTTCTTCGGGTATTCGACTCCGTCCGCGCCGTAGATGCGGGTGGCGATGGTCTCCAGCTTGGCCTTCACGGAGGCGTCGAGCGGGTAGAGCGGCGCGAAGGCCGAGCGCTCGGTCTCGAGGAGCTTGAGGAGCCCACGCGCGAGGTCCTCGCCCCCTTCCCCGCCCCTGCCGAAGACATCCGCCACGTAGGCCTGCACTCCGAGCCTGCCGCAGCGGTCGAGGACGGCCTGGTACTCGCGCTCGGTGTCGGTCGGGTAGCGGTTGAGCCCGACCAGCACCGGCACCTTGAACTGGCGGACGCAGGCGACGTGGGCGTCGAGGTTGTCGAGGCCGCGGACGAGCGCCTCCACGTTCTCCTTGCCCAGCTCGGGCAACGGCACGCCGCCGTGGTACTTGAACGCGCGCGCCGTCGCCACGATCATGGCCGCGTCGGGCCGGAGCCCAGCCAGCCGGCACTTGATGTCGAAGAACTTTTCGGCGCCGAGGTCGGTCGCGAAGCCGGCCTCGGTGAGGCAGATGTCGCCGAGCTTGAGCGCCATGCGCGTCGCGACGACGGAGTTGCAGCCGTGGGCGATATTGCCGAAGGGCCCGCCATGGACGAGGGCCGGCGTCCCCTCCATGGTCTGGACGAGGTTCGGGTGGACGGCGTCGCGGAGCAAGGCCGCCATGGCACCCGTGACCTTGAGCTCGTCGGCGAGGACGGCCGTGCCGTCGGGCTTGAGCGCCACCAGCATGCGGCCGAGTCGCGCCTTCAGATCGCTCAGATCCTCGGCCAGGCACATCGCCGCCATGATCTCCGAGGCGGGGGTGATGAGGAAACCCGCCTCGCGCGGCACGCCGTCCATTCGGCCGCCAAGCCCCACGACCACGTTGCGGAGCGCTCGGTCGTTGACGTCCAGTACGCGCCGCCACAGCACCTGGCGCACGTCCATGCCGAGCGCGTTGCCGTGGTGGAGGTGATTGTCCACGGCGGCGGCGAGGAGATTGTGGGCGGAGGTGACCGCGTGGAAGTCGCCCGTGAAGTGAAGGTTGATGTCCTCCATGGGCACGACCTGGGAGCGGCCGCCGCCCGTGCCGCCACCCTTCATGCCGAGCGTGGGACCTATCGAAGGCTCGCGGAGCGCGATGACGGGCCGCGCGCCCACACGCCACAGCGCCTGGCCGAGACCGATCGTCATCGTGGTCTTGCCGTCGCCGGCAGGCGTCGGGGTGATCGCCGAAACCACGACGAGCTTGCCGTCAGGCACGGCGCTCCGGGCGTGGAGCGCCGGCAGCAGCACCTTGGCCTTGTCGCGGCCATACGGCAGCCATTCCTCCTCCGCGAGCCCCAGCTCGCGGGCGATGTCAGCGATCGGTCGGGTCGAGGTCGGCATCCGGCATGATCTCCTTGAGCCAGTCGGGCAGCGCGATCATCTTGGCCGTGGCGGGGTCACAGCAGGCGTGCCGCGTGAACCCCGTGGCCACGAGCTCCTTGGCCTCGTTCCTGATCTCGTACGAGAAGGTGAAGCTCGCCCGCTTGCGCAGGCTGACGCGCGAGCTGACCTCGAGAAGGTCGTCGAGCTTGGCGGGCTTGACGTACTTCACGAAGGCCTCCACGACGGGCATGTGGATGCGCTTGTCCACCTCGGACATCGGCAGGTCCCTCTGCCTCAGGTACTCGACGCGGGCGACCTCGAAGTAGGTCAGGTAGTTGCCGTAGTAGACGACCGACATGGTGTCGGTGTCCTTGTAGCGGACGCGAATGTGGGTCACCGAGGGCATCGAGCGGCCATCCTACCACCGCTCCGGAACATTTGCGGATCAGATGTCGACGTTTTCCTCGGCGACGGATTTGCGGGCGGTCATGTTGAAGCGGCCGTCGTAGATCGGGCGGCCCTGCGTTGTCGGCCCCTGGTACTGGCAGAAGAGCATCAGCCCGCCGGTCTTCGTCACGAGCGGCGGCTCGAAGTGCGGGTCGGGGTAGAAGAGCATCGTCCCGGGCCCGTACATCGTCTCCCCGATTTCGAACTCGCCCTCGAGGATGTACCAGACCTGTGCGAAGTCGTGCGTGTGGAAGGGGTGGTGGGAGCCGGGCTCGTAGCGCACGAGGCCGGCGTTGGGCTCGGTGGGGCGCTCGGGGCGCGGGTGGAACAGCATCTTGCTCCACTGGCCGGGCCAGCGCAGCGTCTCCCACGGCCGGTCGTCGGCGTGAACCGCCTCCATCGGCATGTGTCCCATGCTTAGCACCGTCTCGCTCATGTTGGCTCCCGTCTGTTAGAGGTACTGTCCGTAGCGGATCTTCTCGACCATCTCCCGCGTGCGGCGGTAGCGGTCGATCTGCTGGAGGAGATCTTGCGTCGTGACGAGCCCGTTGTCCTGCCCCTGCCCCGCCGCGTGGACCTTCTGCTCGAGCGCCCGCCGGTTGATTTCAGAAAGCTCGGCGCCGCTCATGCCGCCCATCGGGGGCAAGAGCGAGCGGTAGTCGAGGGCCGCGAAGAGGGTGCGCCCCGCGTTGCCCTCGGCGCGTTTCCGCGCCAGTTCGAGGATCTCCTGCTGGTCGGGACCGTCCGGCAGCGTCACCTCGACGAGGCGATCAAGACGACCCGGGGCGACCAGCGAGGCGTCGACCGAGTCCGTGCGGCTCGTGGAGCCGATGGCGAGCATCCGCGAGAAGTCGTCGAGGGCATCGAGCTTTTCGCAGAGCGCCGCCACCAGGCGCGCGGAGGCCTCCCGCGCCTGCGCGGGCGGGAGCAGGTGCTCGAGCGACAGCGCGTTGGCCTCGTCGAGGAAGAGCACGCCCTTGCCCTGCTCCTTCGCGACGGCGAGGATCTCCTGCAGCAGCTCGCCGGTGTTCGGGCCGAACTTGGAGGTCAGGTTCATCAGCTTGAGGTGGTAGAAGACCGAGCTCGTCTCGGTGGCGAGCGCGCGGGCCAGCAGCGACTTGCCCGTACCGGGCGGGCCGTAGAGCAGGACGCCCTTGGGCGGCGTGATGCCCCACTTGCGGTAGAGCTCGGGGTCGGTCAGCGCCGTCGCGAAGCTCCGCACGATGCTCTTGGCCTCGCGGAGCCCTCCGATCTGGGCAAACGTCGTCTCGGGCTTGATCCGCACCACCACGCGCCCGGAGAGATCCCCGAACTTTTCCCCGAGCTTGGCGAAGACGTCGTCGATGCGGCGCTGGATGGCCCACTCGTGACTGTCGAGGTCCCCGCCTTCCGCCGGCGCGCCGGCGCCCGCGGGCTCGTCCCGGGCCATCGGCTAGATGCGCGGCGCCGGGGACGGACCCGGCAGAAGCTCGGACTTGTCGAACACGCGGTCCTCGACGAGCACCGGCGCCTTGGCGCGGATCGCGAGCGCGATGGCGTCGGACGGGCGCGCGTCGAGCTGCATCTCCTTGCCGCCCGCGTCGAGGAACACAGTGGCGTAGTAGATCCCGTCCTTGAGATCCGTGATGACCACGCGAGTGACCGTGACCTTGAGCCGGCCGAAGAGCGTCAGGAAGAGATCGTGGGTCAGCGGTCGCGGCGGAACGCGATTCTCGAGAGGATAGACGATACCGGTTGCCTCCGCCGCGCCGATCGCCATGCCGAAGCTCCGGCGGTCGCGGAGGCCCTGCAGGATCACGGTGGGCTGGAGGCTCGCGGAATCGAGGAAGAGCCCGACTACTCCGGCCTCTTGCGGGCCGGCCTCCTGCGGGCCGGCGGGCGCGGGCGTCTGCGCGGGCAGGCACGCGGGCGCGGCGGCGAGCGCGGCGGCAATGAGGAGCGGCAGTCCGACGTGCGGCACCCGTGCGAGCCTCGCCATCTTCACCCTCCTCCGGCGCGCCTGCGCGCCACGCGCGCCATGCGCGCCATGCGCGCCAGCAGTATCGGGCCCGGGTCGGGCCAAGTCAAATCGCATGGGACGCCTTGACTGCGTGGCCAACGCGGAGCCGGAAGGAGAGGAGGAAACCAGCCGCCAGCAGGAACGTCAGCGTGCTCCACATGACGCCGTATCCCAGGCCGTGAGCGAGGTAGCCGAAGACGATGGACCCCAGCGCGTTGCCAACGAGAAAGACCGCGCTGAAGATGCCGACCACGCCTCCCCGCCGGGCCTCCGGGGTCACGTCCATCAGGAGCGCCGCGAGCGCCGGGTAGAGGAAGCCGTGGGCGCCGCCCGCCAGCAGCCCGGCCAGGAAGAGAAACGGCACGACGGGCGCGGTCATGTGCGGCTGCACCAGGAGCGCCATGGCGGTCAGCAGCGCTGCGGAGGCAGCTTGCACGAACATGGAGGGGATGATGGTCGCGCGCCGCCCGCGCGTGTCGATGAGGTTCCCGCCACCCACGCGCACTCCCACCGCCGCGATGGCGTAGGCGGTGTAGAAGAGGCTGACGCTGTGGACGCCCAAGCCCTCGCCGAAGGTCGGCACGAAGGTGAACATGACGCCCGTCCCGAGCCCGAAGAAGAAGGTCAGCGCCATGTGCAGCCGAAAGACCTCGGCCAGCCCCGCGCGCAGCGAGCCGATCCCCGGTCCATCGCCCAATGTCGGCGGGCGGATCCCGCGGGTCGTAACCACGAGGCAGGCCGAAACGCCGCCCAGCAGCACTGACAGCGCGAAGAGCCAGTGGAAACCCAGGCGGTTCACGATGATCTCCCCCGCGACGGGAGCGAGCGCGGTGCCGAGGAAGCCGGAGGCGCCGTAGATGCCGAGCGCCCAGCCCCGGCGCTCCACCGGCACGAGGTCCACCACGTGCAGGTAGTTCGCGACGAAAAAGGCCGAGAAGCCCAGCCCCTGGACGACGCGGAGCGCGGCCAGCAGCGCCAGCGAGTGGAGCACCAGGAAGGCGGCGGAGGAGACGATAAGCAGGGACACGCCGAGCGTCATGAAAAAACGGCGGCCGACACGATCGAGCCAGAGTCCGATCACGGGCTGGCAGACGATGCCGGCGGCGCTGTAGACGCCCTGGACCAGGCCGATCTCGGCCTCCGTCCCGCCCAGTCGGTGGACGTACAGCGGCAGGAGGATGAAACAGCTGAGGCTCGACATGAAGAAGAAGCTCGTGAGCGTCGCCCGCGCGAAGGGCCCGTTGGCGACGAGATCGAGCCCGCGGATCACGAACGTTGCGGCCCGCTTTCGCCGACGCGTAGAATGGCCGCGACCATGACGTGCGTTGCCATGACTCCTGTTAGAATTTCCGTTGCCATGACTCTTGCTAAATGTAGCACGCGCGGAGAGTAGGCCCGCCGCTGGACACCATTGAGCAGGTGTTCGAAGAGACTCTGGGCTTGCCCCAGGCAGGACGCGGCAGGCTCGAGGCACCGAAGGCTCTTCAGAGCTGGCCCGGCATCGTGCACGGCGGCTGCCTCGTTGGGTTAGTAGACGCCGCCGCGATACGGCTCGGCCGCGCCCCGGGCCCCCGCCGCGTCGACGGGCGCCTGACCTCGTCCGTCCCGATCGAGACGGCGCTCGATCTCCAGGTTGACCGGAGCAACGACGCCGTCGGCCTCACGATTCTCAAGGACGGCCATACGCTGACGAGCGGCAGCGTCGCCGACCTGCCGGCGGCGCCCGCGACGGCGCGCGCGTGGACCGGCGGCGGCGACGGCTCTCCCCTGCCCATGTCGGACTACTGCCTGGCCTGCGGCGCGGGCAACCCGCTCGGCCTCCAGGTGGCGCTGTCCTTCGACGAGGAAGGCGTCTGGGCGCGACTGACTCCGCGCGCGCCTTGGCGCGCGGGCGGCGACCGCCTCCACCCGGCGGTGGCGCCCGTGCTGCTCGACGAGGTCGCGTGGTGGCTGGGAGCGCTCGTGATGAAGGAAGGCGGCCTGACCAACCGTCTCGCCGTCAGCCTCCACGAGCCCGACGCGCCATTCGACGGCACGCTCGTCGCGTCCGGGCGCTTCGCTGACGTGGCGCCGGTAGACCGCAAGCGGACCTTCTGGCGGACCGAGAGCACGCTGAGCACGTCGTCGGGCACGCTCATCGCCACCGCGTCCATCGTCTTCCGCGGCGGCGCAGACTACTCGGAGCGGCAGATGGCCTACTTCAAGCCGCGCACTCCCCCCGAAGTCTTCCAGAGAATGTTCCCCAACTATTCCTGAACAAGCCTCCCATGACCGGGCGGGTGGCGTCGGGGGCGGCCGGAGCGCGGCCTGCGGAGTGGGCCCTCCCCAAGTGTGCGCAGCCCGCAGGGCTGCGATTCACGCCAGGGTAGGGTGGCGAAGCTGGTCGCGCGCCGGCCGCCCCCGACGACAGGACCCGCCCGCCTCGCGGTGCGGCAATCGCGGAGAACTAGGACGCGAGCGCGGCTCGAGAGGCGGCGGCCTTGGCGCGGAGGGCGTCGACCGCGGACATGGGAACCGCGGGAGAGCCCAGGCTGGCGGCGCGCACCTTGGGGCCGTGGAAATCCGAGCCGCCCGTGGCGACCAGGTCGTGGTCCTTGCAGATCTGCAGATACGCCGCGCGCTGGGCGGCCGAGTGCTCGGCGTAGTAGCACTCGATGCCCATGAGGCCGGCGGCGATGAGCCCGGGGATCAGCGCGTCGCGGTCGGCGAGCCCCGGGTGCGCGAAGACCGGCACGCCGCCCGCTTTCCGGATCAGCCGGACCGCATCCGCCGGCGTGAGCTTCTTCCTCTGCACGTGCCCGGGCTTGCCCGAGCCCAGGTACTTGTCGAAGGCCTCGCGCACCGTCTTGACGTAGCCGCGCGCGACCATGACCTGCGCCACGTGCGGGCGCCCCGCCGAGCCCTCCTTGACGATCGCGAAGACCTCGTCGGCCTCGAGCGGCATGCCGAGGGCGGCCAGCCGCTCGACCATCCGGTGGACGCGCTCGCGCCGCTCCCGCCGCTGCTCGCGGCAGAACTCCTGGAACCACGGCGCCTGCCAGTCCATGAGGTAGCCCAGGACGTGGATCTCGGCGCCCTCGACGTCGCAGTTGATCTCGATGCCCGGGAGGATTTCGAGCGGACGGCTGCGCGCGGCGGCCGCCATGGCCTCGACCAACCCCTCGGTCGAGTCGTGGTCGGTGATGGCGAGAACGCGCACACCGCGTCTGGACGCTTCCGCCACGAGCTCGGACGGTGTGTAGGTCCCGTCGGACGCGGTCGTGTGGGTGTGAAGGTCTACGCCGCCGGGCATCTACCGCTTGCCGGCGAGCGCCGAGAGGTACGCGAGCAGCGTGCGCACTCCGACGCCCGTGCCGCCCTTGGGCCCGAGCGGCAGCTCGCGCTCGGTGAAGGCCGTGCCGGCGATGTCGAGGTGCGCCCACGGGCGGCCGTCGGTGAAGTCGCGCATGAAGAGGCCGGCCACGATGGCGCCGCCGCCGCGCTGGCTCGAGATGTTGTTGAGGTCGGCGATGTCGCTCTTGAGCCCTTCCTTGTACTCGTCGTGCAGCGGCAGCCGCCACATCTTCTCCCCGGCGGCCTCGGCGGCGCCCAGCACGCGATCCGCGAGGCCGTCGTCGGTCGCGAAGACGCCGGAGAGACCCATGCCGAGCGCGACCACGATGGCGCCCGTCAGCGTCGCGAGGTCGAGCATCTCGTCCGGCTTGATCTCCTTCGCCGCGTACGCCAGCGCGTCGGCGAGGGTGAGCCGCCCCTCCGCGTCGGTGTTGCCAATCTCGATCGTGAGCCCGTTCATGGCGCGCACCACGTCCCCCGGACGCTGCGCGGTGCCGGAGGGCATGTTCTCGGTAGCGGCGATGAGGCCGTGGACCTCGACCGGCAGCGCGAGCTTGGGCAGCGCCTGAAAGAGCCCCAGCACCGCGGCCGCGCCCGACATGTCGTCCTTCATCCGGTACATGCCGTCGGCCGGCTTGAGGTCGAGGCCGCCCGAGTCGAAGGTGATGCCCTTGCCGATGACGACGACGCGCTTCCGCGCGCGTCCCTTCGGCTTGTACGTCAGGTGGATGAACTTCGGCGGCTCGTGGCTGCCCTGGGCGACGCCGACGTAGGCGCCCATGCCGAGCCTGGCGCAGTCCGCGCGCTCGAGCACCTTGATTCCGAGGCGCCCCGCCCGGGCGATCTCTTGCGCGCGCCGCGCGAGGTAGGCGGGCGTCACCACGTTGGCGGGCTCGTTGACGAGGTCGCGCGCGAGACAGGTGGCCGCGGCCCAGGTCTCCCCCGCCCGCATCCCGTCCTCGGCGGCGGCCTGGCTCCGCCGCTCGGGCTCGCTCACCGCCAGCGAATCGAGGCGCTTCGGGCTCTTCTCCTTGAGGTACTTGTCGAAGCGGTACGTGCCGAGCACCGCGCCTTCCGCGGTCGCCTGGGCGCGGGCTCGCGCCGGCACCCCGTCGGCGGCGAGGTACGCCGCGGCGCTCCGCGCGCCGAGATCGCGGGCGCGGCGCGCGGCGGCCGACGCGGCCCGGCGCACGGCCTCGGCGTCGCTGCCCTTCTTCGGGCCGAGCCCCGCCACGAGCACGCGTGCCGCGCGCAGGCGGCCGTCCGTGTGGACGTGACTCACCTGCCCGATCTTTCCCTCGAACTTCTCGGCAGCCATGACCTTGGAGAGCAGGCCGCCGAGCTTTTTGTCCACCGCAGCCAGCGCTCCGGTGACCTTCGCGTCGTCCGAGTGACGGCCTAAGATGAGCGCGTCGGCGCGGACCTCGGTGAGGCCGCTTGTGTCGAGGGAGAGCTTCATCGAATCGGCCTCCTAGTTAGATGTCTGTGGCTGATTGGTTGCTTTGGGCTGTTGCGGCTCGTTGGATGGCGCGGGCCCGCTGGACCATGTCCGCGAGCCCGTCGGTGGTGTCGTATTGGCCGAGGTCGTCCACGGCGACCCAGCGGACTTCAGCGGCGTCGCTGCCCGCCTGGAGCCGTCCGCCCACGGACTCGGCGACGTAGTCGATGATCACGTAGTGGTAGCGGACCGCGTCCCCTTCGCGCAGGACGCGGTCGATGACGCCGCAGAGGCCGAGGACGCGCACGTGCAGCCCCGACTCTTCCTCGATCTCGCGCACCAGCGCGGCCTCGATGCGCTCGCCGAGATGGACGAGTCCGCCCGGGATGCTCCACTTTCCCTGGCTCGGCGGGCGGCCGCGCCGCGCGAGCAGCACCCGCTCGCCGTCGAGGACCACGGCGCCCACGCCGACCCGCGGGGCGTCGGGAAATTCACGCGCGGCCCCGGCCATCAGATGACGCTGAGCGCGCGCGGGGCGCGGCCGGCCCGCGTCCAGCCGTCGGTCGCGTACTTCTCGCGCTCGAGCATCGCGGCCAGCGCCGCTTCGTCCTCCGACAAGCCGCCCAGCTCGAGCGTGAGCCCATGCGCCGTGCGGAAGCCCTCGGCGAGCGCCTCGGTGGCTTCATCAAAGGACGGGCGCCGGCCCAACACGGCCTCGAGGGTCGTCATGTCCGCCAGCGGGTCGCGCCCACCGGGGAAGACGCGCCGCAGCCGCCCGGGCTCGGCCCCCAGCATGATGGCGCCGTGCTGGAGGAAGGCCGCGCCCTGCCGCCGCTGGGCGCTGCCCACGAGCTTGCGGCCGTCCACCTCCAGCTCGAAGGAGCCGGTCCGCGCGAAGCAGAAGGCGGGCATCGCCGCCGGATCCGAGGGCTGGACGGGCACCATCTCGACGGGCGCACCCAGCGCGCGCAGGCCGGCCAGGAGCCCTTCGCCGATCCAGCGGTATGTCTCGAGGAGGTCGGCCGCGCCGTCGAAGTCGCCCGCCGCCGCCGCGACGCTGTAGGTGATCTCGAGATCGGGGCCCTCGTGGAGGATGGCGCTGCCCCCCGTCGCCCGCCTGACGAGGCCGACACCCATCGCCTCCGCGGCCCCCGTGTCGATCCGGCCGTCGAGCCGCTGGCCGTAGCCGAGCGAGATCGTAGGCGGCGCCCAGGCGAAGAAGCGGAGCGTGGGCGGAGCGCCGTGGCGCAGCCGCCCGAGCAGCAGCGCCTCGTCGAGCGCCATGTTGGCGGCGCCGTCCAGCGGCTCGGTGACGAGGAGCCGGAACGTGGGGAGTGTCACTTGGCCTGGGGCGTCCACTTGAGGCGCGGCTGGCGCGCGGCGCCCGTCTGGTCGAGACGGCGCACCGGCGTCGTCACAGGGGCGTCGTGGATCAGCTGCGGGTTTTCCCGCGCCTCGCGCGCGATCCGGATCATGGCGTCGCAGAACTCGTCGAGCGTCTCCTTGGACTCGGTCTCGGTCGGCTCGATCATCAGCGCTTCTTCCACGATCATCGGGAAATACGTCGTCGGCGCGTAGAAGCCCAAGTCGAGAAGGCGCTTGGCGATGTCGGTGGCCGTGACGCCGAGCTTCTTCTGCCGCCGCGCCGAGAGCACGCACTCGTGCATGCAGGGCCCGGGCGCGGAGCGGTCGTACTCTCCCTCAAGGCGGCTCAGGATGTAGTTGGCGTTGAGGACGGCGTTGTCGGAGACCGCGCGCAGGCCGTCGGGGCCCATGGTGCGGATGTAGGTCCACGCCCGCACAAGCATGCCGAAGTTGCCCCAGAACGCCTGGAGCTTACCGATGGACTGCGGCCGGTTCCAGTCAAAAGCGTACTCGTCGCCGTCCTTGACGAGGACGGGCGTGGGCAGGAACGGCGCGAGATGGTCCTTGATGCCGACAGGCCCCGCGCCGGGGCCGCCGCCGCCATGCGGTGTCGTGAAGGTCTTGTGCAGGTTGAAGTGGCACACGTCGAAGCCCAGGTCACCGGGGCGCGTGATACCGAGGATGGCGTTGAAGTTGGCGCCGTCCATGTAGACCTGCACGCCCTTGGCGTGGCACATCTCGGTGATCTGGTGGATTTTGGACTCGAAGAGGCCGAGCGTGTTGGGTTGGGTGATCATGAAGGCCGCGATGTCGTTTCCTAGGTGCCGCTCGAGGTCGAGCAGATCCACGTCGCCGTTGGCCTCACTCTTGAGCTCCACCACCGAGTAGCCCGCCAGCGCCGTCGAGGCTGGGTTGGTCCCGTGGGCCGAGTCGGGGATGAGGACCTTGGTGCGCCGCTCGCCTCGCGCGAGGTGGTAGGCGCGGATCATCAGCACCCCGGCCAGCTCGCCCTGCGCGCCTGCCGCGGGCTGGAGCGAGACGTGGTTCATGCCCGAGACTTCCGCCAGGTCCCGCGACAGCTCGTGCATGAGCTGGAGCGCCCCTTGTGCGGCAGCCTCGGGCGTGAGCGGGTGCAGGCGGGCGAAGCCCGCGAGCCGCGCCATGTCCTCGTTGATCTTCGGGTTGTACTTCATGGTGCAGGAGCCGAGCGGGTAGAAGTGCGTGTCCACACCGTAGTTCATCTGGCTCAGGCGCGAGTAGTGGCGGACGACGTCCACCTCCGACACCTCGGGCAGCTCGGGCGGCGTCGCGCGGAGGTGCTCTTTCGGCAGGAGCTGGGCCGGGTCGCTCACGGGGACGTCGCACTCCGGCAGCGAGTGGGCGTGGCGGCCGGGACAGGACAGCTCGAAGATCAACTTGTCGTAGCCGGGCTTGGCGATGTGCATGGGCGCCTCAGGCCACCGCCGCGGCCAGCGCCGCGGCATACGCGTCGATCTCGCCGCGGGTGCGCTTCTCTGTCACGGCCACGAGCAGGCAGTCCTTCTGGGTGCGGTCGAAGGCCTTGAGCGGCACGCCGGCCAGGATCTTCTCCTTCATCAAGCGCTTCGCCACGCGCTCCGGGGATTTCGGAAGCTCGAGGGTGAACTCCTTGAAGAAGGGCGCCGTGAAGCGGAGGCGCACCCCCGGGATTTTCGCGAACGTCTCGGCGGCGTAGTGCGCCTTGGCCGTGGACAGCTCTCCGACCTTGCGGATCCCGACCTTGCCCATGATGGAGACGTAGATCGTCGCCATCAGCGCGCAGAGGGCCACGTTGGTGCAGATGTTCGAGGTCGCCTTCTCGCGCCTGATGTGCTGCTCGCGGGTCTGGAGCGTAAGCACGAAGCCGCGCTGGCCGTCGAGGTCCACCGTGGCTCCGACGAGCCTGCCGGGCATCCGCCGCACCAGCTCTTGCTTCGCCGCGAACACGCCCAGGTTCGGGCCGCCGAAGCTCATCGGCACGCCGAGCCCCTGCCCCTCGCCCACGACCAGATCCGCGCCGAGCGCGCCGGGCGGGGTGAGCAGTCCCAGGTTCACCGGGTCGGCCACGACGACCAGGAGCGCGCCGGCCGCGTGCGCGATGTCGGCCGCCGCCTTGACGTCCTCGAGGCAGCCCAAGAAGTTCGGGTGCTGGATGACGACGGCGGCCGTCTGGCCCGAGACGGCCTTGCGGAGGGCGTCGAGGTCCGTCGCCCCGTCGCCGATCGGCGCCGATTTGAGTCGGATGCCCGGTCCCTCGCAGTACGTCTCGACGACCTGGCGATAGAGCGGGTTGACGCCCTTCGAGAGGACGATCACGTTCCGCTCCGTCACCGCGTGGGCCATCAGCGCGGCCTCGGCCACCGACGAGGCGCCGTCGTAGAGCGACGCGTTGGCGACGTCCATCCCGCATAGCTCCGCCATCATGCTCTGGTACTCGAAGATGGAGCGGAGCGTCCCCTGGCTCGCCTCGGGCTGGTAGGGCGTGTAGGCCGTGAAGAACTCGCCGCGCGAGATCAGGTGATTGATCGGGCTCGGCACGCTGTGGTCGTAGGAGCCCGCGCCCAGGAAACAGGCGTAGTCGTCGGCGTTGGCGTTCAGCGCCGAGAGTGCCCGCAGGTGGCGGACGAGGTCGGTCTCGGCCATGGCCGCGGGCACGTTGAGCGGGCGGGACAGACGCGCTTTGGCGGGAATCCGCTCCAGGAGGTCCTCGATCGATCCCACGCCGATCTGCGCCAGCATTTCCCGCTGCTGGGCTGGCGTATTGGAGATGTAGCGCATGGTCTCAGTGCCCCGCCGCGGCGATGAGCTTCTCGTAGTCGCCGGCCGGCATGAGCCCGTCCCACTCCTTGGCGCTGGCGAGCTTGATTACGATCATCCAGCCCTTACCGTAGGGATCGGCGTTCACGACCTCGGGCTTCTTGGGCAGCTCGACGTTGATCTCGACCACCTCGCCGCTGAGCGGCGCGAAGAGGTCCGAGACGGCCTTGACCGACTCGACCACCCCGAAGGTCTTCATGGCGGTGACCTTGGCGCCGACCTTGGGCAGCTCGACGAAGACCACGTCGCCCAGCTGCTCCTGGGCGAAGGCCGTGATGCCGACGCGGGCCTTGTCCCCCTCGAGCTTGGCCCACTCGTGCTCCTTGGTGTACCGCAGGTCTGCTGGAACATTCGCCATCGCGCTCTCCTAGATCTTCTTGGCGTGTGAGGGGACGAACGGAGTCTTGGCGACCCGCGTCCGGTGGGCCTGGCCGCGGATGTCCACGTCGAGCTCGGCGCCGACCGGTGCAAGGTCGGCCCGGACATATCCCATGCCGATGCAGCGCTCGAGGCTCGGCGAGAAGGAGCCGGAGGTGACGACGCCCACGGGGTCGCCGGCCTTGAGCAGGCGGTAGCCGTGGCGTGCCACGGCGCGCTCGGCCATCTCGAAGCCCACGAGCTTGCGCGTGACTCCCGCGGCCCTCATCGTCTCGATGGCCTTGCGC
The DNA here is from genome assembly GCA_035936835.1 of Candidatus Methylomirabilota bacterium. Classification (NCBI taxonomy): domain Bacteria; phylum Methylomirabilota (SeqCode); species Candidatus Methylomirabilota bacterium. The sequence goes on from DASYVT010000019.1 coordinate 13,588, forward strand.
CCAACGAACTCGCCCTTGGCCGGCTTGACCACCCAGCCGAGCCCCGCTTCGAGCGGGTTCGTCGTCTCGTCGATGTCGTTGCCGGAGAGCGCGAACTTCATCTCAAGCCTCAGCGTGTCCCGCGCCCCGAGCCCGATGGGCTGTATGCCGTCGCGCTTGCCAGCATCCATCAGCGCGTGCCAGAGCGTCTCGAGCTGCGCCGCGGGCGCATACAGCTCGAAGCCGTCCTCGCCCGTATAGCCCGTGCGCGAGATGAGGCACGGCACGCCCGCGACGGCGCCCTGCGCGAAGTGATAGTAGGGGACGCGCGTCACGTCGCGGTCGGCCAGCCGCTGGACGAGCGCCTCCGCTTTGGGCCCCTGCACCGCCAGGAGCCCCGTTTCGGCACTCACGTTCGTCCAGCCGCCGCCTCTGCCGCCCTCGGTCACCCACGCCCAGTCCTTGTCGATATTGGAGGCGTTGACCGTCAGCATGTAGTGGTCTTCGGCCAGCCGGTACAGCGTCAGGTCGTCCACGATGCCGCCCTCGGGATAGCAGAGCAGCGAGTACTGGACCTGGCCCACGGCGAGCGTCGAGGCGTCATTCGTAGTGATCGTCTGAATCGCGGCGAGCGCGCCGGGCCCGCGCACCTCGAACTCGCCCATGTGGCTGATGTCGAAGAGCCCGACGGCCGAGCGGACGCAGCGGTGCTCCTCGATGATGCCCGTGTACTGGACGGGCATGTCCCAGCCGCCGAAGGGAACCATCTTGGCGCCGGCCGCGGCGTGGACGTCGCGCAATGGAGTCCGCTTGAGGGGAACCTGAGTGTCCGTCATGGCAGCCCCATCATCTTAATGGATGGGCTCCGGGGCCGCAATGGGAACTACGCCCCGACGCGGGATTCGCAACCGCGTCGGGGCGACGGCGCTGCTACTTCGTCGTGTAGCCTCTGGCGCTCATGCAGGCGCCGAAGGCCTGGTCGTAGCCCGCCTGTCCCTTCCCATACTGGCTCGTCCCGCCGTAGGCCGCGCCACCGACGCCGCCGGCCGCGGCGCCGATCGCCGCGCCCGTGCCCGCATGTCCGGTGGCCGCACCGATGGCGGCTCCTGCCGCCGCGCCGGTCAGCGCGCCGATGGCGAGGCCGATACCGGCGCCCTTCGCCGTGCTCGTTGTCGGATCCCAGCCCGTCTGCTGCTTGGCCCAGGTCTGGCACTCGCTCGTATCCTGCGCCTGCTGCTGGGTCGTCTGGCCCTTGGCCGGGTAAGCGTACACGTTGGGCGTGGCCGGCGTGGACGACGCGCAACCCGAAAGCGCCGCGGCGACCACGATGGCCGTCATCCCTGAAACGATGCGATTCGCTGTGGTCATGGGAACCCCCCCTTGCCGTCCATTATGCCTCGCCTCGCGCGCCCTACGCCTCTTTCTCGACGACGCTGCCGAACGCCTCGAGGAAGCGATCGACATCCGCATCGGCCATGGCCAGCGAGCAGCAGCCGAGCCCCCGCTGGGTCAGGAGCACGCCGTCGTTGAGAAGCGCCATGAAGGTGCGGAGCGGCCGCTCGGCGTCCGCGGGGCGGCTCGAGCGGTAGTCGGAGAGGCGCTTCTTCGTCCAGTGGATCCAGAAGAGCGAGCCGAGGCCCGTCACCTGCCCCGGCTGCTTGCGCTTGGACAGGACGCGCTTGACGCCCGCGCGCAGGCGATCGCCGAGCGCGTCGAGCCTCGCGTAGGCCTCGGGGGTCAGCTCCTGCATGGTCGCGACGCCGCCGGCCATGGTCACCGGGTTGGCGTTGAAGGTGCCGCCGTGGCTGATACGCCCCTTGCCGCCGCGCGGGTCGTAGTAGTTCATCACGTCGGCGCGACCGCCGAAGGCGCCGACGGCGAGCCCGCCGCCGATGATTTTGCCGAGCGTGGTCAGGTCCGGCCGGACGCCGAAGCGCTGCTGGACGCCGCCCGGGGCTACGCGAAATGAGATGACCTCGTCGAAGATCAAGACGATCCCGAGACGCTCGGTCACCTCTCGCAGGCGCTCGAGGAAGCCCGGCTGGGGCACGAGCAGGCCGGCGTTGGCCATGAGCGGGTCCACGATGAGCGCCGCGATGTCGCGCCCCTGCTTCTCGAGGATCTTCACGCACGCCTCGGCGTCGTTCCACGGCAGGACCACGGTGTGCTTGAGCACGGTGTCCGGCACGCCTGCCGAGTACGCGACGGGCTTCGGCCGCTTGCGCGAGCCCGACTTGGCCGGATCCGGCGAGACGCTCACCAGCACCCAGTCGTGCGTGCCGTGGTAGGCGCCCTCGAACTTGGCGAGCTTGCTCCGTCCCGTGAAGGCGCGCGCGGCGCGCACGGCGTTCATGGTCGCCTCGGTGCCGGAGTTGGCGAAGCGGACCACCTCCATGCTCGGGATACGCCGGGTCAGCAGCCCCGCCAGCTTGACCTCGTGCTCGCTCGGCCCGGGGAAGGACATGCCGCGCGTCGCCTGCTCGGCGACGGCCTCGACGACCGACGGGGGCGCGTGGCCCAGGATCAGGCTCGTGTAGTTGCCGTTGAAGTCGAGGCGCTCGGCGCCGTCGGCGTCCCAGATGCGGGGGCCAGCGCCGCGCGTGATGTAGAAGGGGTACGGGTCGAAGAAGGTCGTCGTGCGGCTGTTGCCGCCCGGCATGACCCGGAGCGCCTCCTCGTACATCTGGCGCGAGCGGGAGGTCTTGGCCTTGTAGTCGTTGACGAGAGTCTCGAGGGTCATGACGTTGCCTCCGTGTGTACCGCGTCGTCGAGCTCGCGGCGGTAGGCGCGCAGGAACTCGTGGGCTTCCGCCACGCTCACTTGACGGAAGCGCAGCCGCTGCCCCGGCTTGACCTGGGCCACTCGCCCGATGTCGAAGGAGCATACCGTGCCGATCTTTGTGTAGCCGCCCGTGGACTGCCGGTCGGCCAGGAGCACGATGGGCTGCCCGTCGCCGACCACCTGGATGCCGCCCAGGGCCACGCCGTCGGAGATGATGTCGTGGCCGCGCGTGTGCTCGATGCGCGCGCCGCGGAAGCGAGCGCCCATGCGGTCGCTCTGCGGCGTCATCTCGTACGGCGCGTCGAAGAGCGCCGCGATGCCGCGCTTGCTGAAGCGGTCGTCCTGGGGCCCGAGCACCACGCGCACCTTGGGCTCCACCGTGTAGTCGGGGATGATCTCCTCGTGGACCTCCGCGGGCGCGCCGCCCGAGGCGGAGCCGAGCGGCAGGCAGTCGCCCTTGCGAAGAGCGCGCCCTTCGAAGCCTCCGAGCTGGCCGCGGAGATAGGTCGCGCGCGAGCCGAGCGCGGGCGGCGTATCGATGCCCCCCGAGATGGCGAGATAGCCGCGCACGCCGGAACGTGCCGCTCCCAGCCTCAGCACGTCGCCCGCTTTCACCTCGAAGCCGGCCCAGCGCGGCATCTCCGACCCGTTCAGCGTGACGGGCATGTCGGCGCCCGTGGCGGCGATCCAGCGCTCGTCGGCGAACTCGATGCGCGGCCCGATGAGCGTGCACTCGAGGCCCGCGGCGTCGTCGGCGTTGCCGACAAGGCGATTGGCCAGAAGGAAGGCCTCGCGGTCCATCGGGCCCGACGGCGGGATGCCCACCCGCAGCGAGCCGCGGCGGCCGAGGTCCTGCACGGTCGTCTGCGGCCCCGCGTCGTGGATGAGGACGCTCGGCATCAGACGCGCTCCATGCGCGGGGTGTAGGTGCCCTCGGCCACGGCCGCGGCGATCGCGTCGTACTCAGCGCGCGTGATCATGCGGAAGCGGACGTGGTCGCCGGCCCGGAGCAGGATGGGGTCGCCGGCCGCCGGGTCGTACAGGCGCAGCGGAGTGCGACCGAGCACCCAGAAGCCGCCGGGGCTCTCGACCGAGTAGATGCAGCACTGGATGCCGCCGATGGCGACGCTGCCGGGCGGCGTCTTGGTCCGCGGCTGATCGAGCCGCGGGATCTCGAGTCGCGCGGGCATGCCCGTCATGTACGGCAGCCCCGGCGTGAAGCCGACGAAGTAGACGTAGTAGTCGGTCGAAGCGTGGAGCCGCGCGACCTCTTCCGGCGGCAAGCCCAGCTTCCGGGCCGCCGCCGCGAGCTCGAAGCCCAGGTCTTCACCGTAGCAGCACGGGATTTGGACCGTACGTGCCGGCGGCAGGACCTCGGGGCGCGCCTCACGGCACAGGGCGCGAAGGGATTTGGTCAGCTCGTCCCAGCCGACCGTGAAGGGGTCGTAGTAGACGAGCAGCGACCGGTAGCTCGGAACCGTCTCGGTGACGCCGCCGAGCGCCTTCTGCTGGATCAGGTACTCGAGCGCGAGAACCCGCGCGTTGACCTCGCGGTTGATGTCGTCGCCCAGCTCGACCGACAGCGCGAGGTCCCCGCAGGGCAGGAAGCGGGGCTCTGCATAGATCCCCACCGGCTAGAACGCCGCGAGGGTGGAGTTCGGGACGTCGGTGATGAACATGTGCCCCGGGCTGTGGGTGATCATGAACGAGGGCTTGGAGGCCAGCGCCACCGCCTGGGGCGTCACGCCGCAGGCCCAGAACATCGGGACTTCACCAGCCTCGATGCCGACGAAATCGCCCCAGTCGGGCTTCGAGATGTCCTTGATGCCGAGGTGCGCGGGATCGCCCACGTGCACCGGCGCGCCGTGGGCGCCGGGGAAGCGCGCCGAGGCCGTCACGGCCTTGGCGACCATCTGGTACGGGATGGGCCGCATCGAGACGACCATGGGGCCGTGGAAGCGGCCCGCCGGGCGGCAGGCGACGTTGGTCTTCCACATGGAGACGTTGCAGCCGCGATCCACGTGCCGCAGCGGGATGCCCGCGTCCATCAGCGCCCATTCGAAGGTGAAGGAGCAGCCGAGGAGGAAGGCGACGAGGTCGTCGCGCCAGAAGGCCTTCACGTCCGTCACCTCGTCCGCGAGCACGCCGTCCTTATAGATCCGGTAGCGCGGCAGGTCGGTGCGGAGGTCCGCCCCCGGCGCGACGCCGACGGGCTCGGGCGAGCCCACGTCCGTCACCTCGATCAGCGGACACGGGCGCGGGTTGCGCTGGCAGAAGAGGAGAAAGTCATAAGCATCGTCCTTGGGCAGCACGGCCATGTTGGCCTGGACGAAGCCCGGGCCCTGGCCGGCGGTGATCCCGCTCAGCTTCCCGCTGCGGATGTCGGCTCGGATCTCTCTCGGGTGGCGCGTGTCGATAGGCATCTCGTCCTCCGTGTCTGTGTGCCTCTGAGTCTACTTCAGGTGGCCGAGCTTGGGCCAGAGGTCTGGGTTGCCGAGCACGTGCGGCTTCTCGCCGCGAAGCACGCGCAGCATCTCGGCGCCGACCTGCATAGCCATGCCGCGGGTCGTCTCCTCGGTCACGCCGGCGATGTGCGGGCTCACGATCACGTTGTCGAGCTGGAGGAGACGGCTGTCGGAGGAGACCGGCTCCTCCTCGAACACGTCGATGCCCGCCGCGCGGATCTTGCCGCCCTCGAGCGCCACGCGCAGCGCGTCCTCATCCTGGACACCACCGCGAGAGGTGTTAATGAAGATCACGCCGGGCTTCATCAGGGCGATCGCCGCGGCGTCGATCATGTGGCGGGTTTCGCGCGTGAGGGGCGTGTGGCACGTGACGACGTCGGCCTGCCGGAGGACGGAGGCCATGTCCGGCATGGGCTCGACGCCGCGGTTTCGGACCTCATCGGCCGCCACGTACTTGTCGTAGCCGATCACGCGCATGCCCATGGCGCCCGCGATCTTCGCTATCCGACGCCCGATGTTGCCGACGCCGATGATGCCGAGCGTCCGCCCGTTCATCTCGAGGAAGCCCTGCCAGCGGCTCTTGCCCCAATCGGCCAGCCGCGTGCGCTTGTCCACGACCACCGCCTGCTTGGCGCAGGCCAGCATGAGCATGATCGCGTGCTCGGCGACGGAGTTGGAGTTGGAGCCCGGGGCGTGGACCACCGCAACGCCGAGGTCCGTGGCCGCCTCGAGGTCCACGATATCGAGCCCGGCGCCGTGACGGCCGATGACCTTGAGCTGCTTGCAGGCCGCCATCAGCGAGCGCGTGCAGTTGGGCTTGGTGCGGAAGAGAATGCCAGAGGCCTCCTGGGCGGCCTTGATCATCCCCGCTTCCGTCTCTTCGTTCGAGACGACCACGCGCGCTTCCGCTTCGAGCTGTTTGACGCCGTCCGGATGGATGGGGCCGGCAAGGACCACGAGGGGCTTCATGGGTCTCCTCTCAGAGATTGAGTGCCATCTGGATGATCTGCAGTGTTCGGTTGGACGGGAGCGTGTCCCGACGCCCGGTGTCCGTGAACCCGGCTCGCTCGTACAAGCGGGTGGCGACGACATTCCCCTCCGTCACCCACAGCTCGAGCCGGTCCAGGTCCCGAGAGCGCCCCCAGGCGATCGCAGCCTCGAGCAAGGCCCGCCCGGCGCCCTGCCCGCGGGCCGCGGGCTCGATCCACATCCCACCTACGTGGCCGGTCTTGGGGCGCTCCTTGTCGAAGAGCCCGAACGCCAGGCCCATTGGGCGTCCTTCCGCCTCTGCGACGAGCATCACCTGGCCGCCCGGCGCAGTCACAGACTCCGTGAGCTGGACCCAGTACGCGTCGGTCTGTTCGCGCGCTTCGGCGAGAGTTCGGGCGAAGGCATTCGGCGACTCGGCCAAGGCGCGGAGCCGCAGCTCCCGGAAAAGCGCCCACTCATGCCGGGCGAGCTCGCGGATGCTCACGCTGGGCCCTCATCGGGCGTTACTTAGTGGCCACGAGGACGATGCGGGGGGACTCGAGGACGAACGGGCGTCCGTCGAGGCCGCCGAAGAGCTCGACCTGGGACCAGCGCTCGGGGCGCAGCATGCGCAGAAGCTCGTGGGCGGAGTAGAGGCGAATCTCGGTCTGGCCCAGCAGGCGCTGCTGGTCCTCGAGCCACCAGTCCTGCTGGATCCGGCTCGTGCGCACGTCGAAGCGGTTCTTGACGCGGACCGTACCCTCCGGCAGCCGCACAGTCTCCTCGGGCGTCACGTCGTGGATGACGAAGTCGCGGTTGCGCGTGTCGAGGACGAAGGCGCCACCCGGCTTGAGCCCGGTGCAAAACCGGTCGAGGAGGAGGCGGTCCTCGTCGTCGGTGAAGAAGCCGATGCTCGAGAAGAGGTTCAAGGCGAGGTCGAACTCGCCGGAGAACTCCATGTCGCGCATGTCCTGCTTGACCAGCTGGAGCGGCAGGCCGGCGGTGTGAGCGCGCTCTTTCGCCCGGCCGAGCTCGGTCTCGGAAAGGTCCACGCCGGTGACGTCGAAGCCGCGCCGCGCGAGGGCGAGCGAGTGGCGCCCGAAGCCGCACGGCGCGTCGAGGACGCGCCCGCCGGCCGGCGGCCGCACGTAGCCGAGGATCCAGCCGACCTCGGTCTCGGCGTCCGCCTCGGACTCGAGCCCGCGGGAGATGGTGGGCCACGACTCCTCGAAGAATTTGCTGTCGAACACGGGCCGCATTATACCCAACACTGGTGTATAAAAGTCGGCGGCGTACAGACCGCGTGGCGAGGAGATCCTACACACCATGGCGACGCTGGTGACGGGAGCGTTCGGCTGCATCGGAGCGTGGGTGTGCAAGCGGCTGCTGGAGGCCGGCGAGAAGCCGGTGGCCTTCGACGTGGGCGACGACCCGTGGCGCATGCGCATGATCCTAGGGCCGGAACGGCTGCACGACGTCGTCATGGTCAAGGGCGACATCGCCGACCGCGAGGGCGTGAGCCGCGTGGTCGGCGAGCACAAGATCACGCGCATCATCCACCTGGCCGCCTGGCAGGTGCCGCTCTGCCGCCAGGACCCCTCGCGCGGCGCCCTCATCAACGTGGTCGGCACGGCGAACGTCTTCGAGGCGGCCAAGGCCCACCGCGAGCGCGTGGCCCGCGTCGCCTACTTCTCCTCGGCAGCGGTCTTCGGCCCGCCGCATCTCTACGGCCCGGGGCCCGTCACCGACGACTCGCCGCCCAAGCCCGCCACGCACTACGGCGTCTACAAGGTCGCCAACGAGGAGACGGCGCGGATCTACTGGGAAGAGCACAAGATCCCGTCGATGGGCTTCCGGCCGCTGACGGTGTACGGCCCCGGGCGCGACTTCGGCCTCACCGCCGACCCGACGCTGGCCATGAAGTCGGCCGTGCTCGGGCGCCCCTTCCAGATCCGCTGGGGCGGCGCCACGGACCTGATCTACGCCGACGACGTCGCCCGCGCCCGCATCGCCGCTTCCACGGCCACCCTCGAGGGCGCGCGCGTCTACAATCTCCACGGCGAATCCGCCAAGGTCGTCGATATCGCGCGGCTGATCGAGGAGGCCTGGCCCTCCGCGAAGGGAACGATCACGCACGTCGAGCAACCCATCCCCTTCCCGTCTGAGCTGGCCGATCCCGGTTACCAGCGAGACCTGGGCCCGGCGCCGCGCACCGCGCTCAAGGACGGCATCCGGAAGACGCTCGGCGAGTTCGCCACGCTCAAAAAAGCCGGACGCCTCGACGCGCGCGAGCTGGAGCCGGCGACGTGACGGCAGCGGTCACGCTCCGGCCCGCGCGCGCGGGCGACGCGGAAGCGGTCTGCCTGATCTACAACCAGGGCATCGAGGACCGCGTGGCGACGCTCGAGACCGAGCTGCGCACGCCGGAGGAGCGCCGCGAGTGGATGGCGGCACGCGGCCCCCGCCACCCCGTGCTCGTCGCGGAATCAGGCGGGACGCCAAGCGCCGCAGGTACAGTGGTCGGATGGGGCAGCCTGAACGCCTTCAACGCGCGCCCCGCCTACCGGCACGTCGCCGACTTCTCCGTCTACGTCGAGCGCGCGTGGCGCGGCAAGGGCGTCGGGCATCGCCTGCTCGAGCGGCTCATCGAGATGGCGCGCGAGATCGGCTACCACAAGATGGCGCTCTCCACCTTCCCTACCAACACAGGGGGCGTCAAGCTCTACGAGCGCCTGGGCTTCTCACGCGTCGGCGTCCACCACGAGCAGGGCATGCTCGACGGCCAGTGGGTGGACACGCTCATCATGGAGAAGCTGCTCTAACCGCACCGCCGCGCCGGCGTGTCTGGGCTCCGCCCGGTGACGCTGAGACGCGGCGCGCGGCGAGGAGAGCCCATTTTCATCCCGCGGGATGGGCGACCCGCCCATGACCATCTATGTTACTTACGGTTACTTACGCGCTGACGTCCGGGCTGGCCCCCGGGTAGAACGTGAGGATCTGGATGGTCGGGTAGTCGACCTGGGGGAGTGCGGAGATGGGGAGCTGCCAGTAGGCGACCAGCCGACCAGGAGAACGCCGGCGGTCAGAAGCGAGGTGCGACCGGGCGGAGGATGAAGATCCGGGACGGGTTCATGGCGCGCTTCGCGAGACCCGCCCCGCGGCTGCCTTATTCATGACCACTGGCGGCGGCCGCTTGCCCGCGCCCCATGCATGGCTAGTTCGGATTCCACGTCGCCTGGGACCGGTCAACCGGAGCTGCGCCTCTCGTCCGGGGGAAGGCCGACGCGCGAGGGTGGGGCGCGGCGTCGCGATGATCCGTGCTAGAACTCGATCCGCATTCCGGCGGTGAAGTTGTAGCTGGTGACGTTGGCGAGGCCGACCACCGCTTCGAAGTCGAGGAACGCCGCCATGCCCTTCCGGAACTGGCTGGTGATTCCCGCTCCCACCGCGAAGTAGTCGCGGTCGGGATTGTCCGTCGCGGCCTTGAAGACCTGGTTGAACGGATCGTTGGCGAACTGCGCCTTGATCGAGCGGGCGTCGTTGAGTGATTCATGCCGCCATTCCAGGTGGATCTGCGGGACCAGGACTCCAAAGGAGGTGCTGAACGCGTGCGCGACCCGCCCGCCGAGGATCGTGAGCAGGGATTCGACCGTCTGACTCTGGACCTGCAAGTTGAGGCCGGCCGCGCCGGACTCGGTGTAGCCGTTGATGGCGAGGTGCAGGTACTCCACGCGGAAGTACGGGGTAAGCGTGGACCCAGCCACCTGGAAGTCGTAGCCGGTGCCTCCGTTGAACGTGTACTGCCAGCCGCTCGTGTCGCCCGTGGCCGTGCGATCGACGGCCGTTCCGGTGAATCCCGGGGTGGGCCCGTACACGATGTTGCGGGTGGAGTCGTAGCTGCGATAGGTGAAGCCGCCGAGGAGATCGAAGTAGAACGCGCCGACGTAGTAGGTGCCGTAGAGCGAGAGGCCGTAGCCGTTGGAGGTCACCTCTCCGAGATGGGAGACGATGTCGGCCTCCGAGTTCAAGTAGCTGAAGGCGGCGCCCGCGATCAGGGTGTCGGTGAATCGGTAGTCGGCCCCGGCCGTCATTCCGACGCTGTGGTAGTCGAAGCCCGCCTCACGGGGCGTCGAATCCACACTGCCGAAGCTCCCCACTCCGTTCACGAAGAGGCCGAGTCGGCTGAGGGGCGAGGAGTCGCCGGCTCCCCCCGCGCCCGAACCCAGGAGCTGACCGGTCGATGCGGTCTTGCCGTCGAGATCAGGCGCGACCCCGTTGAAGCTGATCCCCGTCGCACCGAGCCGGAGGGAGGCAAGGCGGGTCCCGACCGCTCGGAGCTGGGCGCTCCTGGTCTGGACGGCGCTCGTCCCCTGGACCGTCGCGTCCTCGGAGGAGACCTTGCCGAGAATGTCAGGGAGCTGCGAGGTCGCGAAGCCGCCGAGTTTCATGTCCCCGCACCGGGCCAGCAGGTCACTCTGGGCCGAGTTCAGACTGTTGGACCTGGCGGCCAGCTTGGGGCAGATGATGTCGATGGCGGTGCCGACGCTCGCCTGTGACGGCGTATTGCCCGGGAGCGTGCCGAGCTCGATCAACTTCTGAGCCCAGGCCGTCGGCGGGCCCACGAGGAGCAGCGCAGCCAGCAGCAAGAGGGAACTTCCGGCTCGATGATCTCTCATGGTTGAGGCCTCCCGTGGATCGATCTTGGGCGGAGTCGAGGAACTCTACTATAGAACCCGGGGGCGTGGCAAATTCCGCGCGGGCCGGGTTCCCCGCCACCATACCCCGCAAGGCCGGGCGGTGGTGGGATGGCGCCGCCGAAATCCGACACCCGTCCTGCTTGCCAAGGGTAGGCGACCCGCCCATGACCATTTATGTTACCTACGCTCGAGGAAAATCCCAGGCTCCCACCAGATAAACCATTCCACGTACGATAGACGACTGCCCACCTCGCGTCAAGGCATTCGATTGAGGTATCTAGTTGCGTGATAAGAGCGCGCCCCTCCGGCAAGCTTACGGCGCGGCGCTGGACCAGGGCGGGTGTCTCGGAGTCGTGCGCCGCTTCGCTTCGACCTTGGTCTCATGGAGGCATGGATGACTGGGCCTGGCTTTCACTTCCGGATCGAGCCGGCGAGAGACCTGCTAGACCACACCCCGCGGTGTCAGCCCGACATTCCCAGCGAGTTCAAGAGAAAATGGAGCACTGCTCGGGACTCACCATGCGCCACCGTTATCGCCACTACCCTGATCCTGATGGCAATCAGCTTGCTTACCGCGTCTGAGCGAGAGTACAAGAAGGCCGGGTGCCGCGACAAGTAGCCTTTACAATTTCATGTGAGGGTCGAGCCAGTCGCGGAGCCCATTGCCCATCAGGTTGATCACGAGCGTCGTCACGAAGATGGCGAGGCCGGGGAAGGCGGCGATCCACCACGAGTTGAGCATGTAGACGCGTCCCTCGCCGAGCATATTGCCCCACGCGGGCGTGGGCGGCTGGACACCGAGGCCCAGGAAGGACAGGAAGGACTCGAGGATGATGACCTGGGCGATCTGCAACGTCGCGACGACGACGATCGGCGAGACGAGGTTCGGCAGGATCTGGCGAAAGATGATGCGGGCGTGGCTCATGCCGAGCGCGCGGGCCGCGACCACGAACTCGCGCTCGCGCAGGGCGTAGGTCTCCGCCCGGATGATCCGCGCGTAGACGGGCCAGCCCGTCACGCCCAGCACCGTGATCATATTGGGCACGCTCGGGCCGAGCACGGCGATGACGGCCAGCGCCAGCAGCACAAAGGGGAAGGTCAGCATGACGTTGATCAGCGTCATGATGCTCCAGTCCACCTGGCCGGCGAAGTAGCCCGCCGCCAGCCCGAAGAGCACGCCGATCGTCGCCGACAGCAGCACCGCCGAGACCCCGACCAGCAGCGAGACGCGCCCGCCCCAGATCACCCTCGAGAGGAGATCGCGCCCGATCTGATCCGTGCCCAGGATGTGCTCCCGCGTGCCGCCTTCCATCCACGCCGGCGGCACCATGCGGTGCCTGATGTCCACGGAGAGGGGATCGTGCGGCGAGATTATGGGCGCAAGCAGCGCGCTCAACACGATGACGAGGAAGAGGGCGCCGCCGCCGGCGCCCCACTTAAGGCGCCCGACCCGTCGCCACGTGGCGCCCGCGGCGTCTGGCGCCGCCGGGGCCTGGAGTCCGGCGGTGGTGACGGTTGCGCTCGGCGTGATCGCCATCAGGCACCTGCACGAATGCGCGGGTCGATCAAGCCCACGATCAGGTCAACGAAGGCGTTGACGATCACGATGATGAGCGCCAGCAGCACGACGGCGCACTGGACCACCGGAAAGTCCTGGTTGCGGATGGAATCCACCGTCAGCGTCGCCACACCGGGCCAGGCGAAGACGGTCTCGGTGATGAAGGCGCCGCCCAGGAGCTGGCCGAACTGCAGTCCCAGCACGGTGATCACCGGGATGCACGCGTTGCGGAAGGCGTGCTTGGCCACGACCATCCGTTCGGCGAGGCCCTTGGCCCGCGCCGTCTTGATGAACTCCATGTTCATCACCTCGATGATTCCGGAGCGCACGAGCCGCATGGTGATCGGGGCGAGGAAGGCGCCCAGGCAGAAAGCCGGCATCACGAAGTTCTGCCACGTGCCGTAGCCGGAGGCCGGCAGGAGCCTGAGCCGCACGGCGAAGATGATGATGAGCATGATGCCGAGCCAGAAAATGGGCATGGCCTGCCCGGCGACCGCCAGGAGGGTGCAGAGCGTGTCCACGAAGGAGTGCCGCTTGAGGGCCGCCAGAACCCCCAGCGGCAGCGCGATCAGGAGCGCCACGCCGAGCCCGGCCAGCGTGAGATAGATCGTCGGCGGCATGCGATCAACGACGAGGCGAAAGGCGGGAGCGTTGCCGTACCAGGACCTGCCGAAGTCGCCCTGGACGGCGCCGCTCGCGAACTTCCAGTACTGGACCCACACCGGCTGGTCCAGGCCCATGAGGTGCTTGTAGCGCGCGTACTCCTCCTTGCCGGCGTTCTGCGGCAAGAGCAGCGTGACGGGGTCGCCGATGATGTGGAGGATGGAGAAGGCGAGGATCGAGATACCGAGGATGACGACGACGAGCTGGACGAGCTGGCGGACTAGATAGCGCCGCATCGGGTCACAAACGGCGGGCGGGAAGCGTCTTCACGCTCCCCGCCCGCCGAGCCGATTGACCGCCGCTACTTCTTCCGGGGAGTCACGAGGAACATCCGGTCGATCTCGTCGGGCGGCGCCGAGTATTCGACGCGGCTGGAGATGCCCCAGACGCCGCGGAGGCCCCACTTGTAGAGATACGCCGCGTCGTCGAAGAGGAGCTTCTGGGCCTTGACGTAGATCTCGGTCCTCTTCTTCTGGTCGAGGGTCGAGCGTCCCGAGATGATCAGGTCGTCGAGCTCCTTGTTGCAGTAGTAGGCGTAGAACTCCCCGCACTTGAAGATGTCGTACAGGATGGCGTCGGCATCGAAGACCGAGTAGTAGCCCCACGACCAGTTGAACATGGGGCCGAGCTTGCCCTCCTTGGCACGCGCGACCACCACCGTGTTGTCGCCGATGTAGTTCCGCTTCACGCGGAACCCGACCTTCGTCATGTCGGCGACGATGGCGTCATTGGTCTGCTGCGTTCCGGGCTCGACAACAGGAGGTGCCTCGTTGAAAGCGATGTCCACGCCGTTGGGATAGCCGGCTTCCGCAAGCAGCTTCTTGGCCCGCGGGATGTCTTGCTTGTACGGCTTGAGAGCCGGATCCCAGCCGAAGGCCATCGGGTTGACGGCCGTGGCGACGCGGTCGCCCAGGCCGTTCAACACATGCTTGATGATGGCGTCCTGGTCGGCGGCCAGGTTGGCGGCGATCCGCACACGCTTGTCGGTGAACGGGTTGGGGCCGCTGCGGGCGGCCTGATCGAGTTGCAGGAAGGCCGTCCGGAGGATCGGAGAGGACGCCGTGCGCGCCGCGCCCGACTTGTTGATCACGTCCATCTGATCGGGCGGCACGGCCTTCATGATGTCGACGCCGCCCGACAAGAGCTCGGCGATCTGGGTCGCCTGTTCGGGAATGATGCGGATGCGGACGTACTTGTAGTACGGCTTCGGGCCCCAGTAGTCGTCGTTGCGGACCAGGAGGTGCTCCTGCTTCCGGTTCCAGCTGACGAGCTTGTAGGGGCCGGTGCCGACGGGATGCTCCTGCATCCACTCGTCGCCCTTTTCCCGGATCACCTTCTCGGACTCGATCGCCTGGGCCGTCAGGCGCTCGACGAAGAGCGGGTACGGGCCGTCCGTCTTGAACCGTACGGTGTAGTCGTCGACGATCTCGACCGTCTTGATCTTGGCGTGGTTGCCGCGGGCGATCATCTTCTTCGCCGGGTCGAGCACGCGATCGAACGTGGCCTTGACGTCCTTGGAGGTGAACGGCGTGCCGTCGTGGAACTTGACGCCTTGCCGCAGCTTGACCTCCCACGTCGTGTCGTCGAGGTTCTTCCACGAGAGCGCGAGATTCGGGCCGACCTTCCGCGTCTTGAGGTCGCGCACGGCCAGGTGGTCGAAGACCTGGTAGCCGAGGATGATCGCCTCGCGCAGCACCGAGCCCGGGGGGTCCCAGGTGTCGATGTCGGACTGGAGCGCGTAGACGATGGTGTCGTCCTTGGTCTGCGCGGGCGCCTCGCCCGGCAGGGCGAGGCCGACCAGAATCAGAAGCACGAATCCCAGGGCGGCGGTACGAACCATGGCGACCTCCTTCGTCGGGACGAGACAGATAGACCGGCGCGACCGTGGACCGGTGGGCATCAAGGGTGCCACATACTAGCGACGGGCCCGAGGCTTGTCAAACCTACGACCGGCACCTCGAGGAACTCCACGGGCTCGAAGAGCAGGTGCGCCGCTGCGGCGTCAGCGGTGGTCGAGGGCGACGGCGTCGAGCAGGGGGCGCGCGAGCAGGGAGCGGAAGGCCACGACTTCGCCGATCACGATGACGGCGGGCGCCGTCAGATGCGCGGCGCGGCCGGCGATGTCGCCGAGCGTCCCGACCACGGTCTCCTCCGCCTCCGTGGTGCCGCGGTGGATCACGGCGGCCGGCGTGTCGGCCCCCCGCCCCGCTGCCAAGAGCCGCGCGGCGATGCGCGGGAGCGCGCCCACGCCCATCAGGATGACGAGCGTGTCCACGGCCGTCGCAAGGCGCTCCCAGTCCACGCTCGACTCCGGCTTGGTGGGATCTTCGTGGCCGGTCACCACGGCGAACGAGGAGGCCAGGCCCCGGTGTGTGATGGGGATGCCGGCCGCCGCGGGCACCGCGATCGCCGCGCTGACGCCGGGCACCACCTCCACCGCGACCCCCGCGCGAGCGCAGGCCAGGATCTCCTCGCCGCCGCGGCCGAAGACGAAGGGATCGCCGCCCTTGAGTCGCACGACGAGGCGCCCGGCCTGGGCGTGGTGGATCAGGATGGCGTTGATGGCCGACTGCTCGAGGCAGTGCCGCCCCGCCGACTTGCCGGCGAAGATCCTGAGCGCGCCTTCGGGCGCTTCGTCGAGCAGCTCGGAGGCGGCCAGCTGATCGTAGACAACTACCTCTGCGCGACGGAGCCACCGCAGCCCGCGGAGCGTGATGAGCTCGGGGTCGCCGGGGCCGGCGCCCACCAGGACAACGCGCCCGCTAGACACCCAGCCGCTCCCGGAGACGCGCCCGCGCTTCGGTCGTCCGCCCCGCCGCGACGAGGCTTCGGAGTTTGCCGTCGAGAGCCTGCCGCCAGCGCTCGGCGTCGAGCGAGACGCCGCCCTCGCGGAGCGCGCGCCGCACGTCGGCCATGACCTCCGTAAGCAGCGCGACGTCCCTCGGCAGGAGC